>DASZPK010000314.1:0-6943 GCA_035550335.1 Chthoniobacteraceae bacterium
GCTCCAGCTCGCGGGCGGCAACGATGGTTTAAACACAGTGATACCGTATGCGGACGACGCATACCACAGCGCGCGCCAGGTGATCGGCATCGGCGCGGACAAGGTGATCAAGCTCAACGATTACGCGGGGTTGAACCCGAAGCTGGTGGGACTGAAGGCGCTTTACGATGAGGGGCATCTCTCGGTCATCCAGGGGGTCGGCTATCCGAACCCGAACCGCTCGCATTTCCGCTCCACGGAAATCTGGCAGACCGCTTCCGACGCCGACAAGACGGAGGCTTACGGCTGGCTGGGGCGCTATTTCGACAGTTGCTGCAAGGGAGCCGACCCGACGGTGGGCGTGGCGATCGGCACGAACGAGATGCCGCAATCGTTCACGGCGGCGACGCCGACGGGCGTGTCGTTCTCGCGGCCCGAGCAATACCGCTGGGTGAACGGCGGCCAGATGGCAGATGCCGACACGACGGAATCGCTTTTCAAGGAACTCAACGAACCGACCGACACCACCGGGCGCGATCTCGACGAAAACGACGGCGGCTCCATCGGCATGGTCAGCGGCGGGGGGAACCAGGACAATTCGAACCCGCTCGATTTCCTCCAGCGCACCGCGCTGGACGCGCAGCTCAGTTCGCAAAAAATCACCGAGATTTCGAAGAAATACAAATCGACCGTGGCCTACCCGAAGGGCGCCCTCGCCGACAGCCTGAGCCTCGTGGGCCGCATGATCGCCGGCAGCCTGCCGACGCGCGTCTATTACGTAAGCCAGGGGGGCTACGACACGCACACGAACCAGGTTGGCACGCACGACCGCCTGATGGGCGAGCTGAACGACGCGCTCACGGCGTTCGTCGCTGACCTCAAAGCGCAGGGGAATTTCAACCGTGTGATGCTCATGACATTCAGCGAATTCGGTCGGCGCGTGACGCAGAACGCCAGCAACGGCACCGACCACGGCGCAGCCGCGCCGATGTTTGTGCTGGGCGGCGGCGTGAAGCCGGGACTGTTCGGCAAATACCCGAGCCTCACGAATCTCTACCAGGGCGACCTGATTTATAACGTCGACTTCCGCAGCGTCTACGCGACCATTTTGGAAAAATGGCTCAAGGCGCCGAGCAAAGCGGTACTCGGGAAGCAATTTCCGCTGATGGGGATTGCGTAAGCGGGGCCTCGTGTATCCCTGCCCGTGCTGCGGCTACTTGATATTCGACGAGCCTCCGGGCTCGTACGATATTTGTGTGATTTGCTTTTGGGAGGATGACCTTGTGCAACTCGGCTTCCCCGACATGGCAGGGGGGGCGAACAAATGTTCGCTAATCGAAGGCCAGGCCAGTTTCGCGCGGATCGGGGTGTGTGAAGCGAGGCTTCTGAAGCACGTGAGGCCGCCCGGCCATGAAGACGTGAGGACGCTTCGTGGCGGCCGCTGGATCCTGCGCGCGACCGCTATCTTCATTGGACCAACCCCGCCGACCACGACGCATGGGACGAAGTGAAATCCACGGAATTTTGCCTGTATTATTGGAAGCCGGACTACTGGCTGGCGCAGGGAAAGTAACTCATTCCAACTTGTCCGGAAGACAAGTCCTGCCTAAGCTGCGACATCCGATATGGATGCACCCCAAGCCAAATACAAGGACTCAGTTAAGTCGCCAAAAATCCCGGGTTTTGTATGGCAGGAACCGGAAAATGACCATGACGTCAAATTGTATCGCGACATCACAGTGGCTGGTTGCACCATTTTAGTTATCACGCCCGACAGCATTGAAGACCCAAATCCGCCGTATGATTTTGTTTATACAGTTGGTTTCTACCTGAATCTGTCACATCCGGAGTTCTTTATCAAAGGCGTCTCCGGCAACTGTGCAGGCAATATGATGAACCAGTTATTCGCCTACGTGGAATCTGGCCATAAAATCGAGGAAGGGCATACCGTCAGGCACGATTTCGGGATGGGAGAGAAAAAACTCGTGGCAAAGTTGGTCCCGCAGGAAGTGTATTTCGACTACCTCGGATGGGGGTGCTGGTTTTACCGCTCGCTGATATGGAATGTAAGCCCAATAGCCGAACATAAATTTCCCGTGCTCCAGCTTTTCTGGCCTGACCCCAACGGATTTTATCCATGGGATGCTAATTGCAATCAGAAGGTCAGAGAGGTGCAAACTTTAGTGCCGCAGCCAGACGAGGAATGACAATGCTCTTGCTCCGATCCATCACAAAGGCCAATTTGTAGCTCATGGAGGACTATCCCGCCTTAGTGGAAGCAACGCTGAACAATGGCGATCTACTGAAGAAGCTGCGGCCGACGGAGGTCTCCGATACGGCGCTGCTCTTGAAAATCCGCGCGGCGAACGATGCCGATCTCGCGGGCGGGCGGGAAATCAAGAACGCGCAGATGCTCGCGCTGGTGCGCGCGGCGCTGGTTTACGCGTGCGACGGGCTTTCGGAAAGCCACATGATCGTGCAGGCGATCCCGGGCGACGAGGCGGCTTACTGGCACGGGATGATCCACCGGCGCGAAGGGGATTTCGACAATGCGCGCTACTGGTTCCGCAGGACGGGCGCGATGGGGGTGTTTGACGATCTGCACCGCAGGGCGAGCGCCGTGTCGTCGGTGGTTGCGGCGCAGGCAGGCTGGGACGCGTATCTTTACACCGGCCTCTGCGAGCAGGAAAAATACGGCGAGCATGAGCTCACGAATACATGCGTGAAGCTCCAGGCGATCGAGTTCCGCGCGATGTTTGACGATGTTTGGCGGAAGAGTTTTGAACCTTAAGCAGAATGCCTGGAACCGGAAACAAGGCATGAAAAATTCCAACAGGGTTTTGCTGGCCGCGCTGCTTGCGGGCGTTTCCTGGTGCGGGGCGGCGCCCGGCGGCACGCCGGTGGAACATACACCGAAGGTGATCCGCTTCGACGCGGGGCTGGTCGACATGGATACGGTGCTGCAGGAGGGCGGGGAACTCCGCGCGGACACCGATACGGTTGTAAAACAAACGGAAAAAATCCCGCTGACCGGGGGCACGAGCTACGGATTCGTCATCACGTTCCGGAACGCGCTTGCGGGGAAGGTGCGCATTGAATTCGAGCTGCCCAAGGCGCCGAAGACGTGGGGGGATCCGGACGACCTGAAGGCGGAGGGGGCGGTGATTTCCGCCGACGGCAGGACTTACACGCGCGAATTCAGCATCGAGGCGGGCAAGCCCGTGCTCCATATTTGGAATGTGGCAGACGGCGACCCGGAGGGGGTTTACATCCTGAGGTTTTACATGGGGAACAGCAAGGAGCCGTTCCGGACGGTAAAATGGAAATTTGAAAAGCCTTGATGGGCGCGGCATCCCGCCGCAAATTTGCCGTCGCCATGAAAATCCTCCACTTGATTCCGGTTTTATTTCTCGCCGTTGCCTCGTTGCCGATGCACGCGCAGGAGCCCGCCCCTGCGCCATCCGCGACCGCTGCGGCGCAGACACAAATCACCGTGAATGTGCTCGGCGCGGTAACCCGACCCTCGCAGTATTCACTGGCGAAAGGGGCGACGGTGCTCGATGCGTTGGCGCTCGCGGGGGATTTCAATCCCTTCGCGTCAAAATCGAAGGTGAAGATCATTCACAAAACCGCGGCGGCAAAGCCGGATGTGACGATCATCGATGTGAAAGCGATGCTCGATGGGACGGAGAAGGCGGTGGCGCTGCGCGACGGGGACACGATTTACGTGCCGCAGTCGGGGTATTAAAGTGAAAAGTGAAAGTGGAAAGTGAACATCACTTCCACTTTTCACTTCCCTAGTGGTAGCCCTGCACGCCCATGAACATCCAGCTGCCGTTGCCGGAGCTGGGGTCGCCGCTGGTGTCCACTCCGGCTGTGGTGAAGACGCCGGTGGTGTTGTTGCCGCCGTCGAGAAGGTTTTCCATTTCCGCGAGGGCATTCTGGGACAGGCCTGAATTGTAGACCGCCACGAAGTCGCTGAAGCCGTTGGTGGCGGGCGCGGGGAGGTTGAGCCAGCACCAATATCCCCCGCCTTGCGGCGAAGTGGTCCATGTGCTGTTCTGCGGCATGTAGGCCTGCATGCCCGCGGGCACTTGCTGGAAGCTGGCGGTGGGCGGCAGGCTGTTTTGCTCGGCGGCGTAGTTGGTGAAGGCGTCGACGTTGTTGCGGATTTCGTTGACGAGGGCGGTGCGCTGGGCGGTCTCGCGGGCGCGCATCCATGAGGGGACGGCAATTCCTACGATGACCGCGATCACGCCGACCACGATCATCAACTCGAGCATGGTGAACGCGCGGGTTCCGAATCGTTGAATTTTCATGTTATGACTGAGTTTTTATGGATTTATTATGATGGCTGATTGAAATGGCTGCTGAGGTATTTCGCGGCACGGTCGGCCGATTGGTAAAGGTCGGTGTCGGGCGGGAACAACTGCTGCAACTGGCGGAGGATTTCGATGGCCTCCTGGCGGTTGGTCACCGCGAGGGCGCGCACGGCGGAGAGGCGGTAAATGGAGGGGAGGCGGTTTTCCTTGGCCCATTTCGGGAGCATGACGAGGGCGACATCGGGATAGTAGCGCGCGATGCCATACAAGGCGTAATGGCGCGTGCTCGGGTCGCCTTGGAGCAACTGGTGTTTCCACCAGGTCCACTCCATCTCGGGCGTGATGCCGTAGAGGCGCATCGCGGCGTCGTGGGATTTGGGATCGATCATCGCTTCCATCTGCAACTGCGGGTCGCCGACGGCAACGCGATCGGTGATGCCATTGTCGGCGAGGAATTGCATGGCGCTGATGATGTCGGCGGTGTCGACCTTGAAATTACCGGTGCCCGCCGAGGGATCGCCATGCAGGCGCGGGAATTTGGCGAAAACATCGAGCGGCGGATTTTCAGCGAGCGCGATGATGGCGGTCTGGAGCGCCTCGGGCGTGATGTCGGGGCGGTTCTGCGATTTCTGGAGCAGAACGTCGAGTTTGGGAACGGTGTCCTTGGATTTCGTGTAGGGCTGGTCGTCGGCGACATTGGCGGAGCTGAGCGCGGCGGAGCGGAGGTTGATCTGCGTGGTGGTGCCGGAAACCACAAGATGATCGTATCCCTCGAGGAGGACGACGCGGTTTTTGCCGTTCTCGTAAATCTCACCGGCATGCAATGTGAATGGGATCGGACGGCGGCCAGTGTTCTTCACCGTCGCGATCATGTGGCCGGCACCATCGCCGGTGAATGTGGCGGGGTTCGCGGGGGCTGCGGGCGCACCGGGGACAGCGCCTGGCGCGCCGGGTTTGGCGGCGGCGACCTGGGTCTGGCCGGCTGCGGGCTGGCCGTTCATGGCGGCGAGGAAGTTCTTGGGCAGGACTTTCTCGAGTTTCGGGGGCGAAGCCAGTTGGCGGGGGGCTTTATATACGAAGTAGTAATAATAAGTGCCCCCTGCAACGACTAGAGTCAGCAGGGAATAAATGATCAGGCGGGGCGCTTTCATCTATTTTGAGAAAGAGCAAACTTCACGCCAATTGACGAAATTCAAACGCGTCCAGAGAAGGCGGGGTGACGCCGGATCTGCGTCATGGCATTTTTGAGAAATGTTTTCCCAGGTTCGATACGATGCCAGGGAGAGGCGCCTGAGGGATGCGGAAGGGGGATGAGGTCGAAACGGAACCCGTTGAAGTCGAGTGGGACGCGCTTGCCGATGACGTCCGCCAGCTTGTCGAATTCGAGGAATTGACGGATGGCGAGTTTGCCCACGGGGATGACGAGTTCGGGCTGCAAAATGGCGATCTCCTTCAGCAGCCACGAAGAGCAGTTTTTGATCTCGGTTTCGTCCGGCACGCGGTCGCCGCCGCCGGGGTTTTTTCCGGGGAAACAGCGGCATACCGCAGCCATGTAAATCGAGGCGCGGAAGGCGGCTTCATCCATGCCGCAATGCTCGCGGAACCAGCCAAAGAGCGTCTTGCCCGCAGTCCACGCGAAGGGGCGGCCGAGCACCGGCTCTTTCGTGCCGGGGGCCTGGCCGACAAGGAGGACTTTGCTCACGACCGCGCCGCCGGAGACCACGGGTTTGTGCATCGCGGGGCAGCGCGCGCAGGCGCGCAGGGCGGCAACGTGGGCATCGAGCTTTTTCTGGATGGCGCGGCTGCTCATTTCGACGCACCCAGAACCGTGCCCGGTGCGATGGAATGGCCGGCGAGAAAATCGCGTGCCGCCATCCGCTTTTTGCCTTCGAGCTGGATTTCCTGCAGAAGAATTGCACTGTCCGATGCGGCGACGAGAATTCCCTGGGGGCTGGTTTGGAGGACAGCGCCTGGGGATCCAGTAGCGCTGTGCGGAAGTGCCATGAAAATCTTGAGCGCCTGCGACTGGCCATCCTTGCCGGGAATTGTGGTGCTGGCGCCGGGCCATGGATTCATGGCGCGGACCAGGCGGTCGATTTGCGCGGCCGGGGCGGCCCAGTCGATGACTCCGCTTTCGCGGGTGAGCTTCGCGGCGTAGGTGGCCATCGTGGAATCCTGCGGCGCGCGCGGGGCCGAGCCGTTGTTTAACAATGTCAACGCCTCGGCAAGCGCTACGGGAGCAAGTTGGGCAAGCCGGTCGTGGAGGCTGCCGCCGGTCTCGCGCGCGGCGATGGGGATGTGCTTTTCCAGCAGGACGTCGCCGGTGTCGAGGCCCTCGTCCATGTGCATCACGGCGATGCCGGTTTCGGTGTCGCCGGCGAGGATGGCTGCCTGGATGGGGGCCGCGCCGCGGTGGCGCGGGAGGAGCGAGGCGTGGAGATTCAGGCAGGCGACGGGCGGGATTTCCAGCACGGTGCGCGGGAGGATCTGGCCGTAGGCCATGACGACGAAAATATCCGCGCCGAATGCCTTGAGTTTTTCCACCGCTTCGGGATTGCGAATGCGCGCGGGCTGGAAGACCTCGATGCCATGGTGCAAGGCGGCCTCCTTGATGGGCGACGGGCGCAGTTCCATTTTGCGCC
>DASZPK010000315.1:0-7593 GCA_035550335.1 Chthoniobacteraceae bacterium
ACTGGAGCAGGAGATGCCGCGCCAAGCGACATGCAACCGCTGAGCACAAACAATAGCAAAATCAGCGCGCGCGTGTTCATGGGATTGGTTGGAGCTTAGGGTTGTGTCAAATTAAACACAAGCGGCACGTCGTAGGTGTCGTCGGGGACCGCTGCTGGCAGTGGCTCGACTTTTGTAATGCTTTTGGCGGCCGTCATGACGGATTCATCCATCATGGAGTTGCCAGACGATTTTTCGAGCGAGGCATTGGAAACAGTCCCATCCTTCTCGATGCGGATTTTGACGACCGTCACCAGCCCTGGGTCGATCCCCGTGGGCTGGATCCAGCGCGCATAAAAGCGTTCGTAAATCATCTGCCGGTACCAATTTAATTCAGCCGCTTCCATCGCGGAATTGCCGCCGCCCTTATGCCCAGCCCCGCCGCGGTCGCCGCCGCCGGTGCCCGGCTTCGTACCCGCTTCGCCGCCTTCATGCGTGCCGCCTTTGCCGGGGCGTGGCGAAGCGCTGCCATTATCCGTTTCGCCTGAAGTATCGCCTTCGGTGGCTTTCGGTTTGGCGGAGGGCGATTTCTTCGCGCTCGATTTGGGCGAGGCGGAAGCAGACGCCTTGGGCGAGGCGGATTTTTTTGCGCTCGGTTTCGGCGAAGGGGATTTCTTCGGGGTGGGCGATTTTTTTGGCGTCTGCGGCTTTGGCGTGGGAGTGGGGGTGGGCGTTTTCGGCGTGGGAGTCGGGGTCGGTGTGTGTTTTACAGGCGTGGGTGTGGGGGTCGGCGTTGGGACAGGGGGCGGCGTGCCGAGGACGATCATGCTCGGGGCGGGAGTGCCGCCATCCGCGGGGGTTTCCTCCGGGGCGGGCGTGGGAGTGTTTTCTTCTTCGGGAGTCGGGGTGGTGTCGGGCTGCGTGTTGTCTGCCGATGATTTTTGCGGCTCGCCCCCGCCGTCGAGCCAGGTGGAGTTGTCGGTGTGGCGCGGATAGAGGCCGACGAGGAGGAAAACGCCGATAACCAGAATATGCAGCGTGATGATGATGGCCAGATTGCGTCCGAAGGGCGACTTCTCGCTCATTGACCTGACCCGGAATTGGTCCCCATCGTGACGTAAGTGATCCCGGCTTTCCTCACGATGTCGGAGACCTCGGTGAATTTCTGCACGGTGACTTCCTTGTCGGCGCGGATATTAACGGCGATTCTGGGGTGCGATTCTTTCAAGGCGAGGAGTTGGGATTCCAATTGGTCGAGGGAAACCGCTTCCTTATTCAATGCAATGGCGCCGTCGCGCGTGATGGAGATGTTCATCTGGTCCTCCGGGCCGATGGCGCCGTTGGCGGCGTTGGAGGTCGGGAGTATGAGCGGCTCGTTTTTCTCCATGAGCGGTGTCGTGATCATGAAAATGATGAGCAGCACGAAAGCGAGGTCGAGGAGGGGCGTGACGTTGAGTTCCGCGAGGGTTCCGAGGTTTTGGCGTTGGGAATAGCGGCGCATGGGTTATCTCCGGTAAACGGGCACGCCGCTCGGGCGTGTGCCGTGGTCGACAAAGCGGTGCTCGACTTCCGAGGCGAGCTCCTGGGAAAAATTTTCCATCATCACTATGAGGGAGCGGATGCTGGTCACGAGGAAGTTGTAGCCGAACATCGCGGGGATGGCGACGAGGAGGCCGGTGACGGTCGTGATGAGGGCGGCGGAAACGCCGGGCGCCATGGCGGCGAGGTTGGCGGAGCCGGCCATCGCGACGCCGCCGAAGGTGTCCATCACGCCCCAGACCGTGCCGAGCAGGCCGAGGAAGGGGGCGCCGCTCACGGCGGTGGCGAGGAGGATCATTTGGGATTCCATTTTGAGGGCGTTTTCGCCGACGGCGCGCTCCATGGCGGAAGTGACGGCGCGCATTTGCGCCGGGGAGATGCGCGGGGAATCCTCGAGGCGGGCGCGGAAGGTGTCATCGACCTCGGGGGAGCCGAGGAGGTGGAAGGTGAGTTCGCGGCAGCCGGCCATATAAACGCTGTATAACGGACTGCCCAGGAAACCGTGGCGGTTTTCGTAAATGCGGAGCGGCTGGCGGTCGGAGCGGAAACGCTCGAGGAAGACCTGGGTCACGCGGTTGGCGCGGCGGATCACGTTGAGCTTCGTCCACATGACGGTCCAGCTCAAGATGGAGGCGATGAGGAGCGTCGCGAGGACGATCTTGCCCGGAATGGTCGAGTGCTCGAAGGCGAAGACGATTCCATTGCTGGCAAGCAGGGGAGCCGAAAAAATCAGATGTGCCATTCAGGTTTCAGTATATTAGTAATAAACCGATCTGGAATAATGGCAACTTCTCATATCATAAAGCGGCGCGGAATGCAGCGGGCAATTTTCGTTTTTGCTGCGATGGCATTGGTGGCGGGCACGGGCAAGATGCAGGCGCGGGAGAATGCGTACGATGTGCTGGGGAAGGCGCTCGTGCCGTTTGTGAAGGCGCTCGTGGCGCTGCCGGATGCGAAAAGCCATTGCGCGACGGTGACGCTCTCGCTCGATTCGGCGACCAATCTGCCGGAGAGCGAGATTGGCGACACGCTGGAGGTCGCGCTGCAAAGCCCGGACAAGATGATCGTGCGGGCAAAGGCGCTCGGGCAGCAGGTGACGGTTTGCCGCAACGGGCAGAAGCTCTGGGCGTGGCCGGGGACGCAGATCCAGGCGCTGCTCGACGCGCAGAAATTGCCGAAGGCAGACCCGGGTTACAAGCTGGACGCGGTGCAATTGCCGATCACGGAGAAGCAGCTCGTGTGGCTGCCGCTGCTTTTCACGGCGGAGGACGAGGGGGACGACGCGGTGAACGGGGAGAATTGCATGGTGCTGGAGGTATCGCTCGCGCCGCCCGTGGCGAAGGCAATCCACGCGGAGGATTACACGGCGAGAATTTGGGTGAAGGCGGATTACAAGATCGCGCGGATCGTGCTGCGCAAAGGGGCTGGGTGGAAGGCGGTGATTTCGGTGAAGAGCCTCGATTACCCGGCCACGCTGCCGGCGGAGACGTGGCAGCCGAACCAGGCGGAAGCCGGGGACGTGGCCGACATCGCGCCGTCGCGGTATAAACAACTGCTGGATGCGGTGACGGCGAAGTGGGCGGGGATAAAATGAAAATGAAGTTTCGGATGCCTCCGCAGAAGAAATGACACAGGTCACGTTTTGTGCGGGTCTGATTCGACCGCCAGCATGCCTTTGACGATTTCCGCAAATGCGTCGTGACCTTGTTGCGAGAAGTGCAGGCCGTCCACGGTGCCGCCTTTCATGCCGACGATGGCGGCCATGCAGCGCTTGGGGATGAGGGTGACGCGGTATTTTTCGGCGAGATCGCGCTGGGCTTCGCCGATGCCGTTGTGGAAGGGGAGGAGGGGGAGTTCGAACATGGCGATCGAGTCGCCTTGGGCGCGCAGGCCGGAAAGGAGCGTGTCGAGGCGTTCGTGAAAAACGGCGGGTTTTACTTCATTTAACATGTCGTTGCCGCCGATTTCCAGGATCACGAGCGCGCCGGGCGTCGTGATGCGCGCGGCCTGCTCGCGAGCGGTGGTGAGGGTCGCTCCGGGGCGGGCGAGGTTCACGATTTCCACGTGGGCTGTGCGCGCCAGGACGGCGGGCCACGTTTCCTCGCGGCTTCCGATGCCTGCGCTGATCGAATCGCCGATCACGTAAACCGGCTGCCGCGTCACGGCGATCACCGGCAGCTTCCAATGGCGCGCCTCAGAAAGGCATAGAACCACGGACAGGATGAGGAAAACCGCGCCGGCAACAGTCTTCCAACGCAGAGGGGCGCCTGGGTGGAAGAGCGCCATGCATACGAATGCCAGAACCGCCCATGCGGCCTGGAGCCATAACGGTTGCGGGGTGCTCGAAGCCGCGGCAATGGCGATGCCGGGAAGGGCGATGATCCTTGCGGCGGAACGTACCAACGGTTGTTTAAATATCCATAATGCGCACGCCGAGGCGGCTGTGACGGCGATTCCCTCGAAAAATGCGGCGCCGCTGGCGAGCTGGATGGAGAAGGGGTTCAAGGGATCGCGGGGTGCCGGGGCATGCAGCCGTCGCGGAGGTGTTTTTCAAACTCCGCGTCGGATGTTCGTGGGGCTTGGGTGCGCGCTGGACTTTGCGTTTGACTCGAACATTCCATTCCCGGACGTGTGTTCGGCGAGGACGCCGAACACTGCAGGCGGGACGCCCGCGCTCCCCGGAGTATTCTTACGCCGCGTGTATTTAGATTCGGTACGCATCTCTGCAATGTTCTCTTGCGTCCCCGGGAAAAACTTCGAGGCAGCGCGTTATGTGGCGGTGGCCACGGTGCTTTTGGCGGGTTTGGCGGAGGGCTTGGGGACGGGGGCGGTCCATTTCACGGCGCAGCCGCCCCAGGTGAGGCCGGCGCCGAAGCCTACGAAAACAATGTTGTCGCCCTGTTTGACGCGGCCTTCCTCGATGGCGCCGCAGAGGGCAAGGGGGATGGAGGCGCTGGAGGTGTTGCCGTGGCGGGCGATGTTCACATACATCGTGTTAAGGGGGACGCCGATCATTTTTGCCGCGGCCTCGATGATGCGCAGGTTCGCCTGGTGGGGGATGATGAGGGAGACATCGTCCATCGCGAGGCCGGCTTTTTTCACGGCGCTGTGGACGGCTTCGCCGAGGACGCGCGAGGCGAAACGGTAGACCTGCTTGCCGTCCATGCGGAGCTTGTGCATGTCGGACGCGACGGTTTCGGCGGTGGTGGGATGGCGGGAGCCGCCGCCGCGCATGTGGATCAAGTCGCCGCCGGAGCCGTCGGAGTGAAGCGAGGTGGCGAGGACGCCGCCGGCCTTGTCGCTCCCCTGCAGGATGCAGGCGCCTGCGCCGTCGCCGAGGAGGACGCAGGTGGTGCGGTCGTTCCAATCGACGATGCGCGAAAGAGTTTCGGCGCCCACGACGAGGACGGTGCGGGCGCTGCCGGAGCCGATCATCGCGTTTGCGACGGAGAGGCCGTAGATGAACCCGGCGCAGCCCGCTTCCAGGTCGAACGCGCCGGCGCGCTTTGCGCCGATGGCGTCCTGCACAAGGCAGGCGGTGGCGGGGAAAAGAAATTCGGGAGTCGCGGTGCAGACGATGACGAGGTCGATGTCGATCGCGGTCATGTGGGCGGAGATGAGCGCATTTTGGGCGGCCTCGACGGCGAGGCTGAGGGTGGTCTCGCCGGAATTGGCGATGCGGCGTTCCTGGATGCCGGTCCGTTCCTGGATCCAGGCGTCGGAGGTGTCCACCATGCAGGCGATGTCGTCGTTGGTGAGGCGGCCATGCGGGAGCGCCTTGCCCCAACCGATGATGTGAGCGTTTGTCATAAATAACAGCCGGGGCCAACCAGCCAGCACACGCACCACGGGCCCGGTTCGATATAAGAGGTGGATTGTTAAACAACCGGCTCCCGGGTGCAAGCCCAATCTGTGCAGCCATTTGGCCATGTCCTCGCACAGCGGCGCGTATCCGTTTCGAAAAATTTGCGTGGCGCGCTCCCGGCAAAATCGTATGCTCCGGCTTTGCCCATGCCTCGAATTTTGTCTGGAATCAAACCGACCGGAAACCCGCATCTCGGAAATTATTTCGGGATGATGCGCCCTGCCATCGAGTGGCAGGACCGGGGCGAGGCGTTTTATTTCATCGCCGATTACCACGCGCTGACGACGGTGCGGGACCCGGCGAAGCTGCGCGAGTACTCGCGCGGGGTGGCGCTGGATTTCCTCGCGTGCGGGCTCGACCCGGCGAAGTCAACATTGTTTAAACAATCCGACGTGCCGGCGGTCACGGAGCTCACCTGGCTGCTCACCACGGTGGCGCCGATGGCGATGCTCGAGAACGCCCACGCCTACAAGGATTATCTCGCAAAGAATCCCACCAAGCCGGAGCACGGCCTTTTTGCCTACCCCGTGCTCATGGCGGCGGATATTTTGATTTACGACAGCGATATCGTCCCCGTGGGCAGGGACCAGAAGCAGCACGTGGAGATCACGCGCGACCTCGCCGCAAAAATGAACCAGCTCTACGGCAATGTCTTCAAAATCCCGGAGGCGAGCATCGTGGACACCGTGGCCACCATCCCCGGGCTCGACGGCCAGAAGATGAGCAAGAGCTATGGAAATACGATCGAGCTTTTCCCCGAGGAGAAGGCGCTGCGGAAAAAAATCATGGCGATCGTGACGGATTCCACGCCGGTGGAAGCGCCGAAGAATCCTGAGAACTCATCGATTATCAATCTCTATAAACTTTTTGCCACGCCTGCGGAGGTGGAGAAGATGGAGGCCGATTTCCGCGCCGGGGGCACTGGCTACGGCGATTTCAAAAAGCGCCTGTTTGAGACGATCTGGGAGTATTTTGCGCCGATGAGAAAAAGGCGCGCGGAACTGGCGGCTGATCCGAAATACATTGATGAGGTGCTTGCTTACGGCTCCCGAAAGGCCAACGAAACGGCTTCGGCCACTCTTAAGCGTGTCCGCTCAGCAGTGGGCTTGGAATAATAATTCCCTCCAATGAGAGTTTCTCGTTGAAGAATTATTAATAAAGGGTGATAATATTTTGGATAGAACTCCGAATCGCGAAGGGTGAGGCTTAAAGTGGGTGCTTTCAGGTCGGGTGAGCCTCAACCAATCATCAATAAGTTGTAAAACATGAATCAAAGTTCAGGAGAGACTTCAGGGCAGGATCCTCTGGCGTCCGAGAAGATCACCATCGAGAGGAAGATATTTTTTCTCGACCTCAAGGAAAATAATCGCGGGCGTTTCCTCAAAATCACCGAGGACGTGGGCGGCCGGCGTGATACGATCATGCTTCCAGCCGAGGCGTTTCAGGATTTTGCCGATGCGTTGTTGCGGCTGGTGGAAATTGAAAAGAGCTACCGGCAATAATCGCCGCGCAAGCTTCGCGCCGCAATAACAGTCGCATAGGTAATATTCCCTAGTTGCGCGCGGGCAAGTTTGCCTTGGCATCGGCGGGCGCGATTCCGTACAAGTGGGCCCGATGTTACACGCGAATTCGTTGGAGAGCGCCGGCTCCGGTGGGGCCGATGGCGGGCCGCAACCGCTCAAGGGGCGGGCGGTGCTGGTGACAGGGGCCGGAGGATTCATCGGAAGCCATGTCGTGGAGCGGCTCGCGGCGGACGGCGCGAAAGTGCGGGCGTTTTTGCGTTACAATTCGCGGGGCGATATGGGTGCGATGCGCTTCCTGCCGGAGGAATTACGCGAGTCGGTCGAGTGTGTTTTTGGCGATTTGAGGGACGGGAACGCCGTGCGGGAGGCGGTGCGCGGAGCGGAGGTGGTTTTTCACCTGGGGGCGCTGATCGCGATCCCGTATTCCTACCTGCACCCGCGCGAGGTGGTGGAGACGAATGTGACCGGGACGCTCAATGTGCTGATGGCCGCGCGGGAAATGGGGACGCGGCGTGTGGTGCACGCGTCGTCGAGCGAGGTTTACGGCACGGCGTTGAGCGAGCCGATGGACGAGCGGCATCCGCTCCAGGGGCAGTCGCCGTATTCGGCGAGCAAGATCGCGGCGGACAAGCTGGCGGAGAGTTTTCACCGGTCGTTCGATCTGCCGGTGGTGACGGTGCGGCCGTT
>DASZPK010000316.1:0-7777 GCA_035550335.1 Chthoniobacteraceae bacterium
GGGGTCATGAAATTCCCCGGGCGGGCCGGGCCAGAGCAGGACGCCATCGTCGGTTTTTTCCTGCACGACCATCATGACGCGGCATTTCGGGCCTTTTGCGGCGTCGTCGTCGGGTTTGCCGGCCGCCAGGGCGTTGTCGGCGGCGATTTTTTGCTTCAGCGCTTTTTCGTTGGCTTGGAATAACTGGCTTTGGGTGGCGGCATCCTGCGCGGCGTATGCGGCGGCCTTGTCGGGGTCGTAGCCGTATTTTGCCTGGAGATCCTTGGGGAGTGACGTGAAGGGGATTTTTTCGACGCCGCTATCGCTCATGATGGTGATGCCATCGGGCTCGGTCTTGGTGATCTCGACGCCCTTGTAAGTCTTGCCATCGGTGGTGGTGATGTCGTCGGCAAACCCGGCCCCGGCGAAAAACAACAGCAGCATCGGGACGATGATTTTCATAACGGCGGATTCCTTTCGTGCTTGGGGTGTTCTAGCGGATAATCGTTCCGGGTTCAAGATTCGCGTAAGTTTTCCGCCGCGAACAAGATGTCCTTCGCCGCGGTGGCGAAGGATATGGGCACACATGTGCGCGTCCGGTTTCCACCAACGCGCTTATTGCGCGGGTGAGGGCGAAGGGGAGGCGAGTTGCTGTTGCTGCTGCTTCAGTGCCTGCTGGAAACTTCTGCTGAAGTTATCCTTGTAATTCTGCCCGGCACCCGAGAACACGAAGGCCGCGGCGATCCCGACTATGATCACGAGAAAAATCAGATACGCGCGGAAAAAATTCGACTTCGAAGGCTGCCCTCCCACGCCACACACCCAGAGGATGACCATGACGATGTTTACAAATGGAATCGCAAGCAGGATGAAGGTGACGAGCCAGTTGCCGATGCTGACGGGTTTGTTTTCGGTATTTTCCATAAAAATGGGATTGGTCGATGCGACGCCACGATGGGCCTCCCCCCGGCAAAAAACAAGCGTAAATTCGGCGCCGAAACAAGCCGCGTATGTTATACAATGTTGTCACAGGCGCACCCGTTTTTCCCGTCCCTTCAATCCATTTCCCGCCGCGCGGCAAAATAAAATGAGGGGAGGCAACCCTCCCGTGTTGCCTCCCCCGTATTCGCGCCCGGCCGCGCAGGCGCCCTGTTTTTGTGCGTTACGCCTTCGGGAGCGTTACGGTCACCACGCCTGCCTTGCGGTCCACGGTCATCCGGTCGGCGTGCACGGGGCCGGGGAGCGTGACTTCCTCCTGGTAGTTGCTCTCGGCGCTGTATTGCGATTGCGCGCCGTTCGCGCCGGTGGTCTCCTTTTTCGATTCGTTGGTGGCGCTGAGCCGGAGCTCGTCGCCGTTCACATTCACCTTCACGTTGGCGGTGTCGGTATCCGGCAGGTAGAAGTGCGCGACGTATTGGTTCTTCTGGTCGTCGAGCTTCACGCTGGAATCGAGGAGCCCGCCCGTGATGCCCGCGCCTGCCACGGGGCTGGTCGCGCCGGTCGTGTCAGTTGCGCCGGGAATGCCGGCCAGGGCGTCGCGCGTGAATTGGTCCATGCGATCCTGCATCCGCTGCATCTCGCGCACGATGTCGCTGTCCCATTGTCCCGCGGTTTGTGCCGGGGAAGTGGCGGGGGCTATCGTTTTCGCCGCGGCGGCGCTCTTGTCCTTCGGGATGGTGACGAGCAGGAAGCCGTCCTTGTTCTCGATTTTCATTTTTTCCGCAAGCACGGGGCCGGGAAGCTGCACGCTCTCCTCATAGTTGCCGCTGGTTTTGTCGCCCGCGGTGATGTTCAACGTGCCGTCCTTGAGCGTTACGTTCGTGCTGGCGATGTCCGCTTTTGGAACGTAGACGCGCGCCTCATAGGCATCCGGTTTTTCACGGATGTCGATGGAAGAGCCGAATTGCGCGTTGCCCGGCTGCGTGGATGAAGCCTGGCCCGGCGTGGGCGAATTGCCTGTGAGGTGGAGATCCTGCATGGCATCGCTGAAAATGCGGTCGATGCCGTTCTCCATCGCGTGCCAGCGTTGCTCGATGGTGGACGCCGGCGCGGGCTGCGTGGTGGTTGTCGATGTGTCCGCCAGCGCCGTGGCTGGAATTCCGAGAGCCAATCCCGCCAGCGGGACGGCCAATTTCCTGAGTTTCATGGTCTTGAATGATATTGGTTGCGCGCATGCGGGACCGCGCCGGCCTTTCCTGAATGCGGGCGGAGAGGAGCGTTGCCTTTTTCTCCATCTCCCTGGCGCGGCCCCGGAATATTGCGCTGGTTATTGCTTGATCGCTCACCCTCTTCATTCGCCCGCTTTCCCTATCTATTTGGACAGGGGACATCACGGCGACGTTCAAAAATGAACGTGCGCCACGTGCCATCTTCGCGGGAAATTCGCCGGAGAGAGCTATTTGGATTTGTCTGTGGCGGGCGTCTCCTGCACGTGCACTGTCATGCCGTCGGCGAGCGAGTCGGACGGGTTCACGATCACGCGGTCCTGCGCATCGAGGCCGGCGGTCACCTCGAGCGATGTGCCGAAATCGCGACCAAGCGTGACATCGCGCAGGTGCGCGACGTTCGACGCATCCACCACGCCGACCTGCGTGTGCTGGCCGCGGAAGATGAGGGTGTTGATCGGGATGATCCGCGCGACGTTGGCGAGCGGGAGCACGAGATGGACGTTCGCATACTCGCCCGGGCGGAGCCGGCCATCGGCGTTCGGCACCTGCACTTCGGTCATCAAGGTGCGCGTGGCGGCGTCGAGAGCGCCGGAGATATGGGCGACCTTGCCTTGGAATTTCACGCCGGGCGACTCGGTGAGGTCGAGCCACGCCGCGGTGTCGAGCTTCACCTGCGCGCTGTAGACCTGCGGGACCTGTATAAACACCCTCAGCACATCGGTGCGGGCGACGTGGAACATCTCCTGGCCGCTAATGGAGGCGTTGCCATTGCCGGAAACGAGGCTGCCGACGTCGATGTTGCGCTTCGTCACCACGCCGTCGAACGGCGCGGTGATTTTCTGGAAGCCCTGCTGCACCGCGAGGTTCTGCACGTTGGCGTCGGCGGCCTGCACGGCGGCGTTCATCGCCTCGAGGTTCGTGCGGCTCTGGTCAAACTCCTGCTGGCTGATGACCTTCGTCTTGAGCAAGTCCTCCTCGCGGCCGAAATTGAGCTTCGCAATCTCGAGGTTCGCGCGCGCCTGCGCGAGCGCCGCATTGGCCTGGCGCGCCTGCGCATCCACGTCGGGCGCCTCAAGCTCGGCCATCACGTCGCCGGCTTTCACCACCGCGCCGATGTCGGTGTTCCACGATTTCACGTAGCCGTTGGTGCGCGCGTAAATGGGCGTCTCGCTATAGGCCGTGAGGTTGCCCGGCAGCACCACTTCCGTTTGCGAAGGCCCGGCCTTCGGCGTGATGACCGAAACAGTCGGCACAGCCAGTTCGAGCGTGGAGGCCCTGAGCCCTGCCATCGCCCGCGACCGCTGGAACAGGATCGCCCCCGCCACCACGAGCGCGATCACCACGCCGATGATGAGTTTGCCCGCGAAGCCCTTGCGCGCCGGCATATGTCCCTGCGAAACGGCAGGCTGCACCGGTTGCATGGGCGGAATGACCCGCTCCACCTCGTCGATGCGGGGCTGCGTTTCCTGTTCACCACTGTGGTTCAATGTCGTGTTCATAAATTACGTCCGGTTACTTTGTTTAAATGGGCGCGCTTCGGGGCCGGACATGGTTTCGAAGTCCGGGATGATGATTCGTGCGGCCGGTTGCTGACGCGGGCGGTTGGGGGCAACCGCCCCTGCCGTTCCGCGCGACGTCTTGGAAGAAGTTTTTTGATTCATATGCGGATGGTCGTTCATGCGATGCTGGAACCGTGGCCGCGCGCCAGTGCGCCTTCGATTTCAGCGGCGTGTTCCGGTGTTGCCGGGCGGCTGTTCTTGGCAAAGCCGCGCGATTTGCGCCCGCGGATGGCCGCAAAGACGACGGGCACGAAGAAGAGGGTGGCGACGGTGGCCACGATGAGGCCGCCGATCACGGCGCGGCCCAGCGGCGCGTTTTGTTCGCCGCCTTCGCCGAGGCCGAGGGACATCGGGAGCATGCCGATGACCATCGCCAGCGCAGTCATCACGACGGGGCGCAGGCGGGTGCGGCCGGCTTCCAGCGCGGCGAGGACGGCGTCGCCGTGGAGGGCGAGCTGCTCGCGGGCGAAGGTGACCACGAGGATCGAGTTTGCGGTGGCGACGCCGATACACATGATCGCGCCCATGAGGGCGGGCACGCTGAGCGTAGTGCCGGTGAGGAAGAGGATCCAGGCGATGCCGGCAAGCGCGCCGGGGAGGGCGGTGATGATGATGAACGGATCAACCCACGATTGGAAGTTCACGACGATGAGCAGGTAGACGAGCACGACGGAAAAGAGGAGGCCGAAGGCGAGGCCCTTGAACGAGTCGTGCATCGTCTGAACCTGGCCGCGGATGGTGACGAAGTTGCCGCGCTTGAGGCCGCCTTTTGCGTTGTCGACGATTTTTTGCACGTCGCGGGCGACGCCGCCGAGGTCGCGGCCTTGCACGCTCACTAGGACATCGATGACCGGGTGGGTGTCGCGGTGGGAGAGGACGGCGGGGCCTGAGAGGCGCTTGAGGTCGGCTATGTTCACGAGGAGTTGTGTCGGCGAGCCGTTGGCGCTGGTGATCGGGAGGTCGTAGATGTCCTGCAGCGAGTTGATGTGATATTGCACGCCCTGGACGGCGAGGTTGTAGTTCACGCCGTTCTGCGGGTTGAGCCAGAAGGCGGGAGCGACCTGAAAGCTGGAGCTGGTGGCGACGAGGAGGCTGTTGGCGACGTCGCGTTCGGTGAGGCCGAGCTGGTCGGCCTTGGTGCGGTCGACGTCGAGCTCGAGCTTCGGCTGGTTAAACAACTGGTGAACATGCGTGTCCACCGCCCCGGGAACGTGGCGGATTTGTTCGGCGACCTTCTCGGCGATGGCGAGGTTGCCGTCGACGTCGTTGCCGTCGAACTGGATGTCGATGGGCGCGGAGAGGCCGAAGTTGAGGATCTGGCTCACGATGTCGGCGGGCTGGAAGAAGAACTCGATGCCGGGGAATTCCTTCGGCAGGTCGGCGCGCAGTTTCGAGACGTAGGCGGCGGTGGGGCCGTGGTGTTCGGTGTTGAGCGAGACGAGGATTTCGGCGTCGGCGGTGCCGATGGTGCCGTTGTTGCTGTAGGAGGTGTTGATGCCGCTGTACGGGAGGCCGATATTGTCGAGGATGCTCGTCAGCTCATTGGCCGGGATTTTCTGGCGGATGGATTGCTCGACGAGGTCGGCGTAGCGGGCGGTCTCCTCAATGCGGGTGGCGGTGCGCACGCGCATGTGGAGCTTGAACTGGCCGGCGTCGACGCTCGGGAAGAAGTCCTGCCCGATGGTCCCGACGAGCAGCACGGAGAGGACGCAGAGGGTGAAAAAGACGCCGATGAATTTCCAGCGGAGATGGAGGCAGCGCTCGAGCCAGCCGCCATAGGATTCGCGGAAACGCTCGAACCCGCGCTCGAAGCCCTGTTGCATGCGGCCGAAGATGGTCCTGGGCGCGGCGGCGTGATGGCCGTGGAGCTCGGGGTGGTTGCGCAGGAAATACATGACGAGCGTGGGCACGAGCGTGCGCGAGAGGACGTAGGACGAAAGCATCGCGAACACGACGGCCTCGGCGAGCGGCACGAAAAGATAACGCGCGACGCCCGCGAGGAAGAACATCGGGACGAAGACGATGCAGATGCACAAGGTCGAAACGAAGGCCGGGGTGGCGATTTGCGCCGCGCCGTCGAGAATGCCGTCGTGGAGCGGTTTTCCCTCGGCGAGGTTGCGGTCGATGTTTTCGATGGTCACTGTGGCGTCATCCACGAGGATGCCGACGGCGAGCGCGAGGCCTCCGAGGGTCATGATGTTGATCGTTTCCCCGAGCGCGCTGAGGATGATGATGGCGCTGAAAATCGAGAGCGGGATCGAGATTGCGATGACGACGGTATGGCGCCAGTTGCCGAGGAAGAGGAGGATCATCGCGGCTGTGAGACAGGCGGCGATGATCGCCTCCTTGATCACGCCCTGCACGGCGGCGCTCACAAAAATCGATTGGTCAAACATCGGCTGGATGCGCAACTCGGGCGGGAGCGTGGAGGCGATGCGCGGGAGGGCTTCCTTCACTTGTTTGACAATGTCAATCGTCGAGGCGTTGCCGGTCTTGTAAACGGAGAGGAGCGAGCCGCGCTGGCCGTCCTGGCGGACGATGTTGGTCTGGACCTGGAAGCCGTCGCGCACATGGGCGACATCGCGCACGTAGACGACGGTGCCGTTCACGGTTTTGACGGGGAGGTTGTTCAACTCGTCGACGACCTGCGGGCGGCCGTTCATCTCGACGTCGTATTCGAGGCTGCCAATCTTTGCGGTGCCGCCGGGGAGAATGAGGTTTTGCGCGTTGATGGCTTGCGCGACATCATTCGGCGAGAGGCCGTGGGCGTTGAGTTGGTTGAGGTCGATGTCGACGGTGATCTGGCGCACCTTGCCGCCATAGGGCCACGGGACCGCGGCGCCGGGGACGGTGGTGAGGCCGACGCGCACGAAGTTCATCGCGTAATCGTTGAGTTCCTTCTCGGAGAGCTTGGTGCTGCTCAAGCCGAGCTGAAGGATCGGGACGCTGGAGGCGTTGTAGGTGATGATGAGCGGCGGCGTGGTGCCGGGCGGCATGCCCTTGAGCACGGTTTGCGAAATGGCGGTGACCTGCGCGAGGGCGGTCTCAATTTTTGCGTTCGGCTGGAAGAAGACCTTGACCACCGAGATGCCGTTGAGGGTCTGGCTCTCGATGTGTTCGATATCGTTCACGGTCGTGGTGAGCACGCGCTCGAAGGGCCACGTGAGGTTGCCCTCAAAATCCTTCGCGGCCATGCCGTTGTATTGCCAGACGATGCTGACGACCGGGATGTTGATGTTCGGGAAAATATCGACCGGCGTCCGCATCACCGTGACCGGGGTCATGATGAGCAGAAGGAGGGCTGCGACGATGAAGGTGTAAGGGCGGTTGAGGGCGAGTTTAACGATCCACATAGGCTTGGCATCCCGGATTTAAGTCAATTTCCGATAATAAAATATGACCAGTCGTCTTAATTTTTCGAATGAGGCGTAGTCCTTGGGTGTTTTCATACGGGTTTTTCCTTGGTTACGGGGTGTCCGCGGCGGATGCGGTGGCCAATGAGGCGAGGCCGGAAGCAGACTGCCCCTTGGCGAGGAGCTGGTTGAAGACGACCTCCATGAACTGGTCGATGGAAGTGGAATCGCGGTCGACCTTGGCGCGCATAATGGCGCCCTGCCATGCGTTGACCAGAAAGCTCGCGAGGGTCATCGGATCGAGGTCGGAATCGTATTCCCCGTTTTGCCGGGCTTCGCGGAGGCAGTTGCCGACGACGCGCACCCAGCCCGCATACATGCCGGCGAGGCGGTCGCGCACAAGACGGCTCTGGCCGGTGATTTCGGTCGAAAGATTGCCGAGCATGCAGCCGCGCTCGTAGTGGCCG
This sequence comes from Chthoniobacteraceae bacterium, assembly GCA_035550335.1. Classification (GTDB taxonomy): domain Bacteria; phylum Verrucomicrobiota; class Verrucomicrobiia; order Chthoniobacterales; family Chthoniobacteraceae; genus DASZPK01. The sequence goes on from DASZPK010000316.1 coordinate 7,527, forward strand.
GAGTCGTGAACGGCGGCGCGCTGGTTGAAATAGGTCCGCAGGCGGGTAAGGGCGGGGATGCTTTCGTCGCTCAGGACGGCGAGGTTTTTTTGGGCCCCATTCTCCCAGTAATGCTCCAGCACCTCGGCGCTAAAGGCTTCCTTGCTTTCAAAGTAGTTGTAGAACGAGCCCTTGGGGACGCCCGCAGCCTCGGTGATCTCCTGGACGCCGCAGCCATTGAACCCCTTGGAATGGAGGGCGGCAACTCCGGA
>DASZPK010000317.1:0-4666 GCA_035550335.1 Chthoniobacteraceae bacterium
AAAGTCGCGACCGAATCCGTGTTCGAGCTCACCCTCGTCACCTTGTGCATCCCCGTCTTGATGATAAACGCGAATGACACCAGCGCCGGCGCATCCTGCATCGCCCGTAGCGCCTTGCGCGCCTGCTCGATATTTTGCGGCGCGTCGAAAATCCGCACGTTCCCCGTGGCCGCGAGGATCACGAAACGCCCTTGCGGCGAAAGATTCTTTTTTACGATCCCCTGCACGACATCCGCCGGGAGAGCCCCGATCGGCACATCTTCATATGGCCCTGTCGCTGCCAAAGCCTGGGGGAGGGAGAGCCAAGCCACCACCGCCAGCACCGCTGGAACCAGCCATCTCATGGAATGACCATAAGCGGAAATCCCAGCCGGGGCAAGATTTGAAAAACGCGGCGACCGCGCCTAGGGCGTGATCGTCACCTCGATGATGCCCGTGCCGAACAAAATCCCGCCGTCCGGCGAGATGCACCCATCCTCGTGATAGAGCTGGATTTTGTACGTCCCCGGCTTGGCGAAAAGATCGCCCATCTTTGAGAGATCGATCTCCCGCTCGTAAGGTTTCGCGGTGAGCGCCACGGTTTTCGTGGCGGGAGCGTGCAGGACCGCGTCGATTTTTTTCTGCCGATTGGTCATGGCAGTGTTGGAGGTGCTGTATTGCGAGTCCTTCGGCATGAGACCGGCGAAGTTATATTCGCGCGGCAACAATTCCACCCCCCAGAACATCGCTTGGTCGGCGCTATCGAGGAACTTCAATGGCGCGTGTTCATCAAGCGAGCGCACTTTCACAGGGATCATCTTCGGCCCCTTGGCAGGAAAAGTGTAGGCCGTATTCCCCGCCTCCGCCCGCACGATGAATACGCTCAAATCATCGCCGTTGACCGGTTCCAAAAACGGCAGGGTGAAAAAATTCGAGAGCGTGGCGTGGATGTAGGCTGGGATCGTGCGGTCCCCGATATAGGCGAATCTTCGTCCCGCGTCGCGGTCTTCGTACATTTCCGGATGCCACCCGGGCATATCGTTTTTTGTCCACTGCCCCGTGGCCGGGTCGCACTGGAAAAGCATTCCCTTGGAAATATGGCGCGCATAGTGGCCGATGACGCAGACCTGGTCCGCATGGTCGGGGTCGGCAAACATGCCCCCGAATTCATAATCCGACGGCAGGTTTGCCGTGACATCATTCCAAGTCGCCCCCATGTCCTTGGAACAAAATACCCCGCAGAACGGCTCGATGCCCTCCGGCGGGTGCTTCTTGAAAAATTCGTTCACATCATCCGCAACCCGCATCATGCCATCTTCCCGGGCCATCCCGATGAAGGCAGGCAATTCCCCCGTCTCCTCGATCCCATAAATCCAGCCGTTCGGCAGAATGTAAAAATCGTAAAACTTTCTTCCCTCGGCGATCTTGATTTCGCCCCACGTCTTTCCCGCATCCTTCGACACGAACAGCTTCACCGGCCCTTGATCGTAGGCCACGCTTGGCAGGTAATAAGCCATCATCGGCGACGCCGGGTCCTGCTTCGCAAAAATCCCGCCCGGCTCCATCGCCCCAGGCACATCCATCCTTCGCCATTTCCCTGCCTTCAACGAGGCCGTGAAGAGCCCCGGCAGCGTCGAAGCAAACACCGTGTCCCCGTGCGCCAGCAGCGAGCGGATCGGCGCATCGGGATCGTCCGCCGCCTCGATTTTCGAGGCGATGAACTCCACGTTCGGCAGCGGGCCTTGCGCCACCACCGTGGCTTTGCCGGTATAGGGCGCAAATTTGCCGGACATCCGCAACTTCAAGCCAGGTATGGCCAGCCGGAAAAACGACCGCCGCGATTCCTCGGTCGGGCTGTAAAAGATCACATTCCCCGTCGGGTTATCCTTCACCGGCTGGTCGCAGCGGAACATCAGCAGGTTCCCCTGCTGCACCACCTCGCCCGTGATCGATTGCCCGCCGCCCTTTTGTGGGTCATCCGCCGCACGCAGCCCGGCCAACCGGAAAATCAACAACATTGTCAAACAACACGTCCATTTCATTGCGAACCTCCTTCATTTCGAGCCGGCGGCTTCGGAGCGTCCTTGCCGGGCTTGTAGAATATGCCCCCATGCTCATCGCTGATCTCGGTGCCGGCGGGAATATTGGGCGTCAGCGAATCTTTTTGAAAGACCGGGTTCCAGGTGACTTTTGTTACCGATAACTTCGCGCTCGTGATGTGAAAAACCCTCTTTCTGAGATCGGGGCCGCCCAACCGATCGGCATCCTCCGGACCGAATTGAAAATATTCGTCGAATTGGATTTGTTTCGGAAACAACCCGCCTGCGGGATCTTCGATGAAGTCCGAATAAGTTACGACCGGCGTGCAATTGACCGGGTCGAATGCGGGGTCGTTGCTCTGCGCACAGAATACAATGATTTTGGTCACGGCCCTCGTCTTGGGCGGTCCGAAACTAATCCGCATACCAGTCCAAATCCCCGGTTGTGTCGGCCTCGGCATCAATGCCTCGACAGTCAATCCTCTATCGCCGGCGTCCGATATTTTTGCGGAGCCGAGCTTTTGCGCATCGAGCAAAAATTTCCAAAGCGGAGTGCGTTCACCGTGCTTGGACATCCATCCGTCGGGCACAAAGGCGACCCAATCCGAGTAGAAAGGAATTTCGCACAGCGATTTCTCAGAAATAAATCCCTCCTTTTTGTTCTGGCAGTAATAAATGTTCATCAGGCCGTCGAACGCGAATACTTCAGTGCCATTCTTCTTCGGCCCCATGTCCACCGACTCCATAAGATACTTGTTACCATGCTGCAAAAGGTGGCAGGAGCAGGAATGGATGTAAAAGGACATGTCGGTGGACTTGTCGCGATAATCGGGAAATTTCCCGGGATATCTCGCACTCAGGTCCCGCGCGTTGTAATTGAGAAAATCCCTGAAATCATCCGTGGGTAATGATTCGTAAGTATACTCGATATCGAGCGTCGAAAGCGCATCCTGTTTTGCGCGCAGCAGGTCCGCGAGGTCGTTGATGGTGACCTTGGTGGGTTCATCAGCGCCGCGGCAAATGCCGCCCGCCGTGACAGCCGCGCAAAGAACGGCGACTATCCGTGTGAAATTGCAATGCATGCCGCGCCTCCAATTGCGCCGTGATGCTCGCACCGGACTGCCCGCGGTGTCAAATCGATTACATGGTGTTGTATTTGACGCCGGGCCCAAAATTCGGTAAGACTTGGCGAGAGTCATTCCCCGATGGAGCAGTATCAATCCCCTCTCACGACAAACGCATGACCCCGCGGGCCACAGCCAGCGATATCATCGGGTCATGGCGCGCGCCGGAAACCGAGGGCATCGAACTCGGCTATTTTTTCTACCCGGATGGTGTGTTCATTTTGCAGGCGCCGCGCCACAGGCGCTTCACCATGCGCGGCGCGTGGCGGCTGGAGGAAGGCGGTCGGCTCGTCATCACCAATGTGGACGACCCCGACCCCACTCATTCGGAAGCAGAGCGCGAGTTGATCGGCGCCGAGCAGCACAAGATCGCCATCACCGAAATCACAAGCGACTCGATGGTCTGGCAACCGGAGGACGCGGAGCGCAAAGTCGCATTCCGACGCGCCGGCGACCTTCCCCGGCGCGAGGAGGACGTCTCCTGGCGCAGACTTTTCGCCCCACGCTTTTTCGGAAACTAACGTGCCCTCGATCCCACGGCTTTTGGTCCTTGCGGTCCTTTTGGCCCCTTGCATCCCGCATCGGGCTCTGGCGGCCGACCCCGCCGCGCAAGTCCAGGTCGCCCCCTACGACGCCCCCATTCGCTACAGCGGACGCTGGGACACCGCCGACAAAACCGGACCGCGCTGCGAGTGGCCAGCGTGCATGGTCACCCTCAAATTCACCGGCACGGCCATCAACGCCCGGCTCTCCGACCCGGGGCACAATTTCTGGCAGGTGTTCGTGGACGGCAAACCCGCCGCGAAGCTCGCCTTGCAATCCGGCGCGCACGATTACCCCATCGTTTCCGGCCTCGCTCCCGGCGAACACATTGTCACACTTGCGAAAGCCACCGAAAGTTTCTTCGGCCCCACGCAATTCCTCGGATTCACGCTCGACGCCGGCGCAAAGCCCCTCGCGCCCGCGCCCGTCACGCGCCGTATCGAGGTCATCGGCGATTCCATTAGTTGCGGCTACGGCCTCGAGGCCGCGAACCAGCGCGAACATTTTAGCCCGGGGACCGAAAACGCCGCCGACGCCTACGGCGCGCTCGCCGCGCGCAAGCTCGATGCCGATTACGCCTGCCTCGCGTGGTCCGGCCGCAAGATGTGGCCCGACAACACCCTGCCCGAAATCTACGACCGCACCATTCCCACCGAGCCCGCGTCGAAATGGGATTTCTCCTCGTGGACTCCCGACGCCATCATCATCAACCTCAGCACCAACGATTTTGGCAAAGCCGACCCCGACGAAGCGCAATGGACCGCCGCCTACCGCAGATTCATCGCCCTCCTTCGCACGCATTACCCGAACGCCCAAATCTATTGCTGTACCGGCCCCATGCTCGGCGACGGCGCAACGCGCAAACCCCGCGCCGATGCCGTGCGCTACGTGCAGGAAATCGTCGCGACCGAAAACACCGCGGGCGACGCGAAAATCCATTTCCTCGATTTCGGACAGCAAGACTCCGCAAACGGCATCGGC
>DASZPK010000318.1:0-7455 GCA_035550335.1 Chthoniobacteraceae bacterium
AAATTTCGACGCGCAACTCGGCAGGTTCTGGCACGAGGACGACGATTACTGCGTGCGCGCGCTCGCCGCCGGGTGGGAAGTCTTTTGCATGCCGAAGCTCCCGGTGATCCACCACGGACATCAATCCGGCGCCGCGATGTCAGCGAAGTCCGGCGCGCTCTCTCGCGACAACCAGGCTTATCTCGTCCGCAAATGGCGGGAAATGGGCGTGGTGAACGCGCAAGGCCGCATCATCCATCCCCGGTGCGCGTGGTTTCCCCCCGAAAGATATTTCCCCCGGGAAGACAGCTGCTGGACGCAACTCATCGAAGCTGCCCGGCCCATGATCCAGCCCGGCGCCGCCGTCTTTGCACTGGAATGTTTCCGCGAATTTTTCCCGGGGACGTCATCCTACGTCATGCTCGACGAACAGGGCGTTCCCAAAACGGATTGGATCATCATGCACAAAGGTTTCGCCGGCGCGCTTGGCGCGAAGGTCATGCGCGCTGTGCGGCGCGCATTTCATCCCGTGTTCGCGAATGAAGTATTCGTCCTTTTCGCAAAGGCGGGCGTGCCCGGGAAAGCGTGGCCATCGTTGGAACAGGTGCATGTGGAGGCGCTTTGGGAAAGCGCCAACATGTAGACAGCACCCGGCCAATATCCAGCGTTTGCAGCCTCACCACCCCTGCGGCGCGGCGCAGAGGACGCAGCGGAAGCCGTAGCGCGGGCATGGGGGCAAGATTCTGGATGTCCGGTTGCCTGCAAACTGCGCCGATTCACAGCGCAATCAACTCAGAAATTCACCGTGGCGCTGAATCCGATGATCACGTCATCCTTCACTGTGCCGTTGCCGCCCGGGTTGACGATGTATTGAATGTCCGGTTTGAAGGAGGCCCACTTGTTGAGCTGGATCCGGTAGAACGCCTCGATCACCTCGGTGGAAGTGTAGTTCGGCGCGTAGGCGTAATAGTTGGTCAACGGGGAGCCGCTGGTGAGGCCGGTGTTGGCAACGCCAGTCGTCGGATTCACGGCTCCCTTTTGGGTCGGCCCGTTGGGGAGGGTGGCATTGAAGGCGCTCCCGACGGCATTCTCAAACTGCTGGTTCTGCGACTGGGTGTACCGGTTGAAGTAAGGGCTGTAGAACCCTGCGCCAACGGCGATGCCCACGGCATCATTGGGGCGGCAATCGAGCGGGCCGTTGAAGACGAGGCCGGTCTGGAAATAGAGCGGCATCGCGTTGTTCTGCGGCGTGGTGAAGGTGAACTCGTTGAATGAGTAGAGGCCGCGCGTGGTGCAGGGACCGTTTGGATCCTTGGGCCCGCCTAGACTGAAGAGCTGCTGGTCGGCCTGGAAATACATGCCCCATGCAAACGCATTCTCTTCAAAAGGATTCGGCTTCGTGGCGCCGTAGGAGGTGTAGGCCACTTTGCCCGTGCTCGGGTTGAAGACCGAGACCGTGAATTGGGTCGGCGTGAAATTCGTGTTGGGTTGCCCCCAGATGTAATCGCCGACGGCGTATTTCCCCTCGAGTTGATCGGGCCCGAGTTTCGGCGTCCACCCGATTTCATCGACATTGTAGAGGCCGTTATGGGCGTGGTTGCCATCGATTCCCCCCTGGTCAAAGGGGCTGTTTGCATAGAGAGCGGGCGAGGCCACGAATTGATCAGCGGCGTTTTTGTATGTCGCGGCGCTGGAACCAAGGACGGTGCCGCCGGTCGCGGTGGTCGGTTTCACCGCCACCCAGGCCGAGGGCGCGCCCGAAGCTCCGCCGAAATCGAAGCCGTGGTTGTTATAATAAGCGGGTATCCAACCGAGGTTTTGCATCGCGCCGGGAATGATCTGCCCGTTGCCTCCCACCACGGGAGTGATTTCGTTGCTGTATCGAATCGTGCCCAGGTAACTCGCGGGCACCGAGGTGTAAGGATAAACGCTCGTGGCGGTGAACTGCGTGCCATTGATGCCGGTCGCGCCCGCGATGGCTTCGTAGAGGCCGCTCTGGATGTAGGTATCGCTGGTCGGTTTGACCTTCAGCGTGCCGCCCCAGGCTGCATAGCTGGTGGACCATGGCACGGCGGAGGTTCCGAAAAATCGGACGCCGCCCTTGGTGGGCGTGCCGACACCGGGGAAGCCGCCGCTGCTGGCGATAACGGGGTTCACGACGGGAATGCCCGCCCCGAGCTGCGCGCCAATGCCCCTGGAATTATTGAGGTTGTTATTTTCAAAAAGCTGCGAGAGCGGCTGCTGGAGAAACAGATCGAAAGCGTTTTCCCAGCCGGCGCTGAAAGTCACCTTCTTGTCGGGTGTCGTGTACTCGAGATACTGGGGCAGAATCCGCGGGCCAAAGCCCGAGTTGATTGCGGTCGGGTTGAAGAGCGATGAAGCGCCCGATGTCCCTGCCGCCAGCGCGGGACCTGCTATGCCAGTCTCGGGCGTGCTACCTGTGGTGCCACGGTAACGCCATGCGGACTGGAATGTGAGGCCGTCGATGCCGACTTTTGAGAAGTCGAAGATCGCCTTCAATTTAATCTCCGTAATCCAATTATCGTCCGGCGTGTTTGGGTATCCCCCGGCGACCTGGCCGTAAAAGTTTTCCTTGGCCCTGCCGGAGAGCGTCAGGCCGTCCTCTTTGAGCGCCGGGCCAAATCCCAGCCAATCGGCGGTGGCGCTCGTGCCGCTCAGCCAGGACTGGAGCGTGAGGGGTTGTGCGGATGGATCTTGAGCGGCAGGGGCGACGGATTTGCCTCCCGCGGTATCACCGGCGTGCGCGACCGGGGCAATCCCGGCCAGCATGAGAGCTGACATAAAAGCGATAAGCTTCAATTTATTCATTGGGCGTGTTCTAGCTTTGATTTGGGGTCTGGCGCCGGTGCCAGAGTGTGAGTCGGGGGCGGCGCTTGCGGCGATTGTGTAACAGCAGACACCTGCGCCAGCAATCGCAATTTATTTGCAAAAGCAGTCAATGGAAAACGCCCGGGTGTTTAAACACGCCGGGCGCTTCCAAATCGTAAATGCAAATCCCTACTTCGCCGCCAACGGGCCCGGGTATTTCTGCGGCCACTGGGTCGAGAGGCCGCCGTTGACGACGATGTCCGTGGAGGTCGCGCTCGCGGTCCCGGGCTTCAGCGCCGGCTCGCCGGCTGCGGTGCTGGTGGCGTTGAGCGTGAAGGTCCCCCCTTTGCGCGTGGCGCGCACGAATACGCGGTTGATGCCGCACTCGACATTGAGATGGTAGCCGCTGGTCTTGTGGTCGAGGTTCGTGCTGTCGCGGATGCCGCTGTTGTAGCCGCCGAGGAAGATCCCGTCGCCGCTGCAGGTGAAGTTGATGGTGTCCTCGTAGGTGGGGCAGCGGTTGCCGGCGGCGTCGACTACCTCGACATCGAACATCGCGATGTCGTTTCCATCGGCGAACCATTTGCCGGAAGGCCCGAGGATCGGTGTGATTTTGATTGCGGCGGGCGCGCCGACGGTTTTCTTCTCGGTCTCGGCGAGCTGCTTGCCGCTGGCATCGGTGGCGATGGCTTTGATCGAGCCGGGCTGCCATGCAACATTTTCAAACGCGAAGACGTAGTGGTTCACCTGGTCGCCTTCGCGACTGAAATACGCGGGGAAGAAGTCGGTTTTGCCGAGGCCGTAATCCTTGAGCAGCTTGCCGCCGGAATCGTAGGTCTGGAGGCGCACCTGCGGGGTGTTGCTCACAACATAGACGCGCTTCACGGTGCCCGCGGGATAATTCCAATGGCCGACGATGTAAACGCCGGGCTTGTCCTCGGGCGCCTGCGCGACCTGGAATGCCCAGTAGAGTTCCTTTGGCAGGCGCGCGCCATCGACAACGCCGCTGGTGCGGGTGACCTCCATGTCGCGCATGCGGCCATCGGTGACGGAATCCGACCAGATGATCTTCGCGCCGCCGACCATCACGCCGGCTTCCTTGCGCACGTCGGGCGATTTGACGATGGCGCTGCGGGCGTAGCGAGCCCAATACTTCGCGAGGTTTTCGAGCACCATGTCCTCGGAACTATTGAGGCGGAAATAGGCGTGGTTGTTCGGGTCCATGTATTCGCCGATGGCGTCGCCGCCGCCCTTCAAGCCGAGCCCCTGGTGGTAATTGGAGGCGATGTAAAAATAACCGCCGAGGAGATACTTGTGCGTGGTGTCGCCGACCGTGCCCTTCGCGGGCGTCGGGTCGGGGTTCTTGCCGTCCCAGCGCGGGTTGAGCATCGGCGTGTAATCGTCCCACACGCGGCGCGGGCCTTCGCCTCGGCCATACTCGGCATCCCACGTGGGCGATTTGTCGGAATTCCCCGCGTTGTCCATCGTGGCGCCGTACTCGCGGATGTCGTCGGTGCGGTCCTTGTCATTGGAACGCAAGCCGGCCATGCGCCCGCCATTCGGGTCCCACTTGAGGCGGATGTTTTTCATGTCGGTCATGTGCTCGGCGCTGAGGATCTGGTTGCACCCCTCGTAGAAAAAGACGCTCGGGCTGTTGCGATAGTAAATGGTGAGGTCGCGCATGATGTCGCAGATCGCATGCCATTTCGCGGGGTCCTTCTCGTCGCCTTCGTTGTTCGCGGCGGGGCAGACCATCACGATGCCGAATTTATCCGCGGCCTCGACCTGGATGGGGCGCGGGCCGATGTGCATCGGGCGGCAGAAATTGCCGTTGTCCTCGCGCATCATCTTGAAGTCGGTCTCGTTGAGCCAATCGTTCGGGACGCCGACCGCCGGCCATTCCATCGAGGTGCGCGGCGCATAGCCCTTGAGGTAAACCTGCTTGTCATTGATGGTCAGGCCCTTGTCGGCGCTGAATCCCGTCTTGCGGAAGCCGGTGGTGATCTCGTGCACATCGGCCACCTTGCCATCCACCGAGGTCGTTGTATAAACCTTGTATAAATAGGGCGACTCGTCGCTCCAGAGGCGGGCCTTCGCGAGGTTGCCAGTCATCTTGAACACGGCCACGGCGCCCGGGGCGATGGATTGCGGCTGGCTGGTCTCGGTGAGCACCGCGTTGCCATCGGCATCGAGGACGGTGGAGGTGCAGGTCGCGTTCACCGCCGCGCCGGAATCGTTTTTTACCTCGGGCTCGATATGGATGGTTGCCGAGCCGGCCTGCGGGTTGACGTCGGTCGGATAGATATATGTGCCCAGCGTGCCGAGGTTCCGGTAGAGCGGGAGCGTCTGATAGACCTTGCCCGAGATATGCAGCACCACGTCGCGATTGATGCCGCCGAAGTTTGGGTTGAACGGCTGGCCGTAGGGAATCGCCACTCCGTATTCCTGCGTCTTGTAATTGTCATCGTTGTCGACCATCACCGCGAGGACGTTGTCCGCGCCGAATTTCACGCCGTCGGTGATATCGATGCCGCACGGGGCGACGCCGTTTTCATAGATGCCCACGGCCTTGCCGTTGATGTAAAAATTGGCCGAGCGCGTGATGCCCTGGAACTCCACGAGCACCTTGCGCCCCGCCCACGAGGGGTCGAGCGTGAAGTGCTTGCGATACCAAGTCTTGCCGATGTAGATCTTGTCCTCGTCCTCCTTTTCCTTGTCGTTGCGGGTGCTGATCCAGTTGCGGAATTTGTTGTCGGTGAAGGTGTGCGGGAGGGTGACGGTGCTCCACGAGGAATCGTCCGTGGTGGGGGCCTCGGCGCCAGCGGAGTCTCCCTTGATGAACTTCCAGTCGTAATCGAAATTGAGGTCGAGGTGGTCGCTCGCCGGCGGTGTGTAATCGGCCCGGACGGTGCCGGTGGGCAGAAGGCTGCCGCAAAGGGCCGCGGCGAGGGTGAGGAGGGGCAGGGATTTCAGCATATTATTCATAGACAATGGGAACCGGGGGATGCTCAAACGGGGGAGCAGGTCTTGTGAACTATGCGACCCCCGCGCGCAATCTTACCAGAGTGCGCCCACTTTCAAGGTAAAAAGGAAACACACCCCCTTGATCCGGCCCGCTCACCGTAAAAAACGGACCGGATCGGGGGTGGTTTTCCTTGGCGTGAAGCCAAAAAAATTCGTGAAGTGTGAAACGAGCGCGGTCAATTCGACCGGCCGCGTCCGCGCCCGCGCAACAGGCGCATCATCAGCAGGCACAAAGCCGCCACCGCCACGACGATGATCGTCTCCCGGCGATCGGGGATGTTGACGATCTCCGTGGCAGTGCCGATGACGCAGGCGGAGCATTCCGCAAAAAGGCCCATGGTGTTAAAAGGTGTTTAACGCATCGTTACCGCTGGAAGCGCCGGCAGCGAGGCCGGGGCAGCGGCGGAGCCGGGTTCGTGGTACGAGAGGGTCTTCAAAAGCACGAGCGCAATGATGCCCAACGCAAAGCCGGCCGCGATGCATTTGCGCAGCATCCTGTCCGCCGAGCGCGCGCGATTCTGCGTTGCGTCGAATAACGATAATCCTGTTTTCATGGCAATTGCCTCCCGATTGACCCTGGCCGTCCCCGCCTTTCCACCGGACTGCCTCCCGGCGGGGAGGAGAGCGTGGCCGCGGTGTTTTGGAACGTGATTTGCATGAACGCGATGAAACCGCGCGTGCATCGAAAAATCAAATGATGTAATGCAACAATTCGGTCACGGAAATGTTACAGCATAATTTTTTATCGCGCGAGATTGTAACATTACCTCGGAACGCGTGATCGCGTGTCTGCGCTAGGCTGCTTCACGCGAAGTCTGCAATCCATGTTTTTACATGCGCGGGGCGCGAAAAAATCCCTGCATTATTTGCCGGAGTAATCTCCGATATCGCACCCGAAGAGATGATGCGGAATAGAGGCCTTCACCTCGATATAGTGGCCGTGGGTCCATGCGATCACCGAGAAATCGGGCTGCTCGCTCATCATGCGGCCGAAGGTGTACTGGTTCATGTTGTGCACGCGCATGCCATCGATCGCGACGAAGACATCGCCCGGCGCCAGGGAATACTGGTGCAGCAGCGCGCTGTTGCTCTTGATGAGCACACCATCGGTGGGAGGCGCGGTGAAATCGGCGAGAGCAGCTTTCTCGATGCCGTTCGGAAAAAGGCTTTTCGTCAGGCTCACCGCCGACGCGGCAAAGCGCGGGTCTTCCTTGTGGCGGAAATAGAAAGCTGCGAGCGGCATCGGCTCGGAATATCGCTCCCTGATGGCGACGAAAACCTGCTCGGCCTCCGGCAGCTTGTCTTCGCGCTCCAGCAGCCGCGCCATGGATTCCAAACCCGCCATGGAATAAACCTCCGCTCCCTCGGTGGCAATCTGCTCCGCCTCATCCTTGCGGTCGTGCGTGTAATCGTAATCGATGATCCACTCGTTGTGAGCGGCAAACAAGATGCGATCGGTTGTCTTTGCAAACGCCTCGCGGTACGCATCGGCGGCTTCCCCGGTACGGTTTTGCTTTGCGAGGTAATCGCCGAGTTCGATGTAGGAATTCGCATTGATCGCGCACAGTTTCTTGAGTGTCGCGATGCAAAGGTCGGGTGAATTTGATTCGACATTCGCAATCT
>DASZPK010000319.1:0-3501 GCA_035550335.1 Chthoniobacteraceae bacterium
GAAACGCTCCGCCGATGCCCCCCGCAGGACGCCCCGCAGCTTTACATGCAAATGCTCGCCTACGCCGCGGACCTGCCGGAGCTGCGCCGGCTGCTGCATGGGCTCGCCCGCGGGCGCCCGGCGCTGGAGATCGTGTACATGGAGCACACTCCGCCCGCGGAAGCGCTGAAGGCGATTAACAATGTGTTACAAACCGACCCCGTGCTGGCCCTGTACGACGACGCGCAGAAAAATGCCTTTTTCCGCGCGTGGGCCGCTGACGGCGGCGCCGACGACCTCCTGCGCCGCCTGCCGGCCAATCCCGCGTGGCAACCCTTCGTGTGGCGCGAAGCCGCCGCCGCGCTCGCCGCGCGCGGCGATTTCGAGCAGGCGTGCGGCTGGGCGTTCAGGCATCTCCCGTCCCCCGCGTTGCCGGAAAAACCCTCCGCTGACGCCGCCAAATTGCGTCGCCGCCTGGCCTCCCGCCCCGACGATTACGCCGCCGCATACGGCCTGGCCGTCTTGCTCAGCGAACAAAAGGACCCCGCCGGCGCGCAGGCCGTATTACAAAGTATAACAGCGCAACCCGGTTGCCCCTCGTATTTCCACTTCCTGGAGGCGGACATCGAGTTTCACGCGGGGGATTTCGCCGCCGCGTGGGCCGCCCTGCAAAAATACCCGCCGTTCACGAGCGGGTGAAAAGGTTGCGAGCCCTTGCTACTTGCTTACCACGGGGGTGCCCGGCAGGGCCGCCGGGACTGCTGTTTTGCGAACCGAAATGAGTGGCGGATAGTAATACCCGGAATAAACGCTCGTCACCGTGAAGCTGCCCGTCGCGCGCTGGACGGATGCGTCGTTCGCCGCCGCGAGAAGCTCCTGGTAGGGGATGGAGATGGCGCCCGGGTCACTGGGATCGCCCAGTCCCTGGCTCGCCGCCTGCGCGATGGCCTCGGCGATGGGGAGAAGGTTGTCCGGATTATTGGTCGCAGCATCGACGCGCGGCATGTCTTTGCTGTCATCCTTCGTGTAACCTTGGGTGTCAGCGGCATTGGCCGGCCCCGCGGCGATGGGGGGGATTTTTTGCTTCGGGTCCGGGACCGCCATCACGGCGGCCTTCACGATTGCCTTGGCGCAACTGGGCGCCGCCTTCACCGACGCGCGCACGATTTCGAGCACCACGGCCGGCGTGGCTTTCACGGACGCCACCACGATATTAGTGACCGCCACCTGCGAAGGATTCGGGCCAAGGCCCTCGATCGCCGCTGCCGACACTTTTGGCGAGATGGCGTCGGCGTCCGCCCGTCCGCTCGAGAGCACGAGGGAGACGACGGCTCCTTCCATCTGCGGGTTTTCCTTCACCGTCTCGCGCACGGCGGCCACGAGCTTGGGCGCCGGGGCGTTGAGAATGGTCGCGCCGTCGAGCTTGGATTGGACGGCCTTTTCCAAGGTCGCGCTGGCGGCCATCGCTGCGGGCTGCAGGCAAAACGCCGCGGCTACTGCAATCATCGGCAGGCAAATGCGCTGGCAAACGCGACTAGGCGCCCCGGAAAATTTCATATTGGGGCCGGATTATACCGTATTTTCGCCAAACGGCATTAACTTTTTATTAGAGTGGTGGTTTTCGTGGGGGTTTCAATTTGCAATCCGGACGCAGACTAATAATATCATCACCCCATGGGTCGCCGTTTGTTTTGTTTTTTCATTCTCGCCGCGGGCTGCGGCTTTTTCCTCCGCGCCGCCGCGCAGGAGCCTTCCCCCTCCGAAAAGCCCCAGGCCGGGTCATCGCCCTCGGCCGTGGCGTACATCAATTCCATGGACGCCCTCGACGACAAGCGCAAGCTGGCCGTCGGCGACCGCCTCAGCTTCCGCGTGGTCGAGGACCGCAGGCCGCCGGTGGCCATGATCGTGACCGACTCGGGCGAGGTCGAGGTCCCCTTCATCGGGCGTGTAACGGCGTTAAACAAGACCTGCAAACAGCTCGCCGAGGAAATCAAGGCCCCGATGGAAAAGGATTATTTCTACAAGGCGACGGTGATTGTGGCGCTCGACGTCTCCAGCGAGAAATCGCTCGGGCGCGTCTATGTCACCGGCAATGTCCGCAACGCCGGCCCGCTCGAAATTCCCCCGGATGAAAATCTCACCGTGAGCCGCGCCATCCTCCGCGCGGGCGGTTTCGACCAGTTTGCCAACAAGCACCGCGTGAAATTAATCCGCAAAAACCCCGGCAACCCGTCGGGCACCGAAACCATGATCCTCGACGTGGGCGAGATCATCGAGCGGGGCGACAGCAACAAGGACATCACCGTCCAGCCCGACGACATGATCGTGGTGCCGAAGGCGATCATCAATTTCAATTAGCGCCATGCAATCTCCACGAATGGATGAACCGGGGGCCGCGGCATGGTGGGTGTCCTTCCTCACGCGCCTCCCGCGTTACAAATACCTGATGCGCAAACGCTGGTGGGTGCCCGCCCTCACCGTTTCCGCGGGCCTGCTCGCCGCGGGCTGGTTCCTCGCCACGCAGCCGGCGCTCTACAAATCCACCGCGCGCCTCATCGTCGGCGGCAAGCTCGTCCTCCCGGAAAACGCCACCTATTTCGAGGAAGCGACGCAGTTCCTCAACACGCAGATCGAATGGATGCGCAGCGAGGATGTGCAGGAACGCGCCGCCGAGCGCGTCCTCGCCGTGGAGCCCGGCATCAAGCCCGTGCCGGTGAAATTCGACGCTGAGATCATCCGCAACACCACCATCTTCGAGCTCACCGCCATCGGCTCCGACCCCGATTACACGCGCAAATACCTGCGCGCCGTCGTCGACGAATACATGGACGCCCGCAAGGAAATGCGCTCGGAAAAATCCGAGCTCGTCTCCAGCCAGCTCTCCGGGCAGTTGCAGCAGTTCGACAAGGAAGTGCGCGACAGCGACGACGAGCTCGAGGCATTTGAGAAGCAAAACAGCATCGGCGGTCTCCAGCAGGACAGCGCCAGCACCGCCGCCTACCTCGCGAAGCTCGAGGGCCAGCTTGCCGACTTGAAGACCGAGGCCAAGCTCCTCGACCTGCTCAACATCGACCAGACCGTCGAGCACAACCAAAAAAACAAGCCCGCCGCTACCGACGACAACCCCGCGGGCATCCCCGGCGGCGACGTCGTGAAAAACACCAACGGCTCCGAGGTCGATTACCTCAAGGCCCGCCAGGAAATCGAATTACTGAAAGCGAAACGCGACGAACTTTCCAAGGTCCTCCGCCCGAAGCACCCCGACATGATCCAGCTCAACCAGGACATCCAGCGAGAGGAAACGCTCATCGGCATGTTCCGCAGCCAGACGCTCGACCAGTTGAAATCGCACAAGGAATCGCTCGCGCTGCAAATCCAGAACATCCAGTCGAGCATCGACGAGTGGCAGGCCAAGGCCCAGGTCCTCAACCAAAAGATGGCCGAGTACAACCGCATCAAGGCCCGCGAATCCCGCGCCAAGGCGAATTACGATTGGATACAGACCAGCGCCCGCAGCGTGGA
>DASZPK010000320.1:0-2600 GCA_035550335.1 Chthoniobacteraceae bacterium
TTCGGGTCGTACTCGATGATTGCCTTGCCGAAGTTCGGCGCCTCGCCGAGGCGGATCGTGCGCGGGATCATCGCGTTAAACACGGTTTCACCGAAATGCTTGCGCACCTCCGCCGCCACCTGCTGGCTCAGGTTCGTGCGCCCGTCGTACATCGTCATCACGATTCCGCCGACCGTCAGGCCGGGGTTCGCCCCGGTCGCCTTGATCTGTTCGATGACCTGCACGATTTTCGAGAGCCCCTCGAGCGCGAAATACTCGCTCTGGATCGGCACCAGCAGCTCGTCCGCGGCCGCGAGCGCATTCGTCATCAAAATCCCGAGCGATGGCGGGCAATCGAGCATGATGAAATCGAACGCCGCATCCTCTTTCAGCGGCTCCAGCGCCCTGCGCAGCCGCACGAGGTGGTCGTCCTGGCGCGCCACCTCGACCTCGGCGCCGGCCAGGTCGAGGTCGCCCGGCAGGATGAACAAATTCTCGATGCGCGTCGGCAGCACCTTTTCCGCCACCGGCGCGGCGCCGATGAGCGGCTCGTAAATGCTGTGCCCCTCGATGCTCTCGAAGCCGATCGCGCTCGTCGCATTCGCCTGCGGGTCGAGGTCGATCAAGAGCACCCGCGTCCCCTTCGCCGCCAGGCACACGGAGAGATTCACCGCCGTCGTCGTTTTCCCGACCCCGCCTTTTTGGTTGGCTACAGCAATCGTCTTCATCCGCCCCAGCAATAGACGGAAATGCGCTGGGGCGGAAGCACTTTCGGCCTTCGCCCTCATCATGAGAGCACTCATTCCGTGATGATCACCTCAAACACATCGCTCCCTGCGTTCCCGCTTTGTTTCACGAGTCCCGAGTCCGCATGATAAATCCGCAGCTTGTAAATCCCTGGGCGCGCGAAATTGTAGAACTTGTCCAAGTCTATTTCCCTGTTGTACGGATGCGCCCCATCCACCACCACGTTCTGCAAATCCGGGTCATGCAGCAGTTCATCGTCTGTCTTTTTCCGGACGGTCGTGACATTCAGGGGTGGCCGGCTGTCGAATGGCATATAACCCACCGATCGAAAATCGTATCGCGCGCGAAGTCCCCAGAATAAGCTTTCATCCTTGTCATCGAGCAGCTTTACTCCCGGGCCGGTGTAGTCCTCCCGGAACATCACCGTGACTTGGATGGGCTTCGGTCCATTTTCCCGGAACGTATAGGCTGCCTTGTCGGTTTTCACCGTCGGCATTTCGGCCGTGGTTCCTGCGGGAATCCCGGGAGGCATCGAGAAAAAATTGGAAAGCGTTGGGCCGATGTCCTGAATCTCGCCTTCATACCACCCGCCTTTTTCAAAGTTGCGCGGTCCCGGCCTGACTTTGGCTCCGTTGCGCCACGACGACAAATCAGTGCTTGTCCATTCATCGTAAGCATTATTGGCATGGAACACGAACTCTGCGGGCGGCTCGGACGCCACGTCCGAAAAAGTCAGCCCTGTAAGGCACACTCGTCCGGGATGATCGGGGTCCTCGAAAATACTGTCCAAGCGGATTCCCGCGAAGGCCATGCCTTGCGTTTCGGGAAGCTTCTCACAAAGCACCTCCCATGTCGCCCCTTTGTCCTTCGAAACCACAAGACGCCTCCTGTTGCCGTTCCCGCGAAAATGTCCGTCTGCATCGAAGCTGCCCACCGACTCGAATGCATAGAACTTTCCGTCGTGATCGATGAAAAGCCCCTCGAAAATTCTGCCAGCGCATTTTTGTTTCCATGTCTTTCCCGCATCCTCGGATACGAATAACACCGCGCGTTTTTTGTCCATTGGCAACCCGGTCCCCTGGCTCGGGTAATAGGCCAGCAGTGGGGAATCCGGGCCTTGCTGCACCAGTTCTCCATCGGGGGGCACCGAGTCAGTGCCGGCGATTTTCCGCCACTTTTTTTCAGTGACCGAAGCCTCGTACAACCCTTCGTCGCGCACACACACAAGCACGTTGTCCCTGCGCCGGAGCAACGAAACGATGGTTTCCGGCGAGCCTGGTACTGGCGCTTTCTCATCCTCTCCAAAGCCCCATGGAGAAAAGAGAATTGTCAGGAAAATGAAAACGACGAATCGCGATATTTTCATAACAGGGAAATAGACGGTGCTTGGAATATAGACGAATTCTTACCTCATATCCCCTATTTATTTAACCTCTGCGCCTTCGCGTCTCCGGGTTTAATTCAGCCTTGCCCCGCGACCCTGCGCGTGGCAGAGTTTCCCCAATTCCCCATCGCCGCGAAACCGCCTATGAGCAACTCTCGCGTTTCCACAGCAGCATTCCTCATCGCCGCCGCGCTTTGTTTTACACCGTTTGTCGCTCGCGCCGATGCGCCGCCGAACATCCCGGACCGTAAAGCCACGGTCGCCCTGCTGGTCTCCGCCCCGTGGAAATTCACCGGCGGCCCGACTTGGAAAGGCTTCCAAGCCATCCGCATCTTTGACGCCGACGGCACCTTCGACACCGTCAACGCCTTGAGCGAGCGCGGCAAGTGGAGCATTTCCAACAACATCCTCGTCCTCAGCTTTGAGGACGGCCACACCGACCGCGTCCCGCTCCCCCTCAATCCCGACGGTTGCAAGGGCACCGACGCCG
>DASZPK010000321.1:0-5759 GCA_035550335.1 Chthoniobacteraceae bacterium
CCTTGCCATGGAGGGCATTTTTCCCGGTCGATTCCCAGCGGAAATCGTGATACGCACGCGCGATTTGGATCGCTTCGGCGCGAGTGAGCGGGTCGGCATGCAAACGAAGCGGCGCAAGACAAAGCGCGGCGAGGGCGAGAAATGCGAGGGGCGGATTTGTTTTCATGGGTGATAAGACGGTTTTGGAATGCGTTTGTTCCGGGAAATTTCTGCGTCAGTCAGTCAACAGGGAGGGATGATATTTAATGAAATCATCGATTTGTTGCCGGGTGGCAAGCCGCGGCAAGCCGGGCGGGAAAACCGTGATCGCGATGCACGGGGAATCGCCATCGGGCTTCCCCTCAAATTCAAAAGCAATGCCTCGCGCGCGGTCGAAATAAATACCGGTTTCTCTCCCATCTCCCGGGCGGATTTTGGGGAAAACCGCGAGAATTTGCGCATAGGTGCTCCCGCATTTCAGCCCATCGCCCGTGCGAAACTCCGGGGAGGTGATGCGAATTTCGTCGATGGTCTCGCCATCGACCGGCTTCGCATCGAGAGGCGCATTCGCGGTCGTGTGAATATAAAGGCTGTGCACACGCGGCGGCTTGCCGGAGATCCACAGATAATCGCGCTGTGACATGTGCCCCTCCGATATCGGCGGGAGCGGCAGCCGATCGAGATAATGCCAGCCGTTCGGCCCGAGAAACGTATTCCCGATATTGCTTCCCGGGACGATCAAGTCCGCTTTCGAGGGCTTGGCCGCCTGGGTCGCAAAAGACATCACGCCCAATGCAAACAGGCCGCAAATGAGCTTGCAGGGCAGAGAAGAAAACGGACGGCGCATATTTTTCATCCGCTTAATACGGAAGCCGCCCGCCCGTTCTTTCACGAAATTTTTATTTCTTCTCGGCGTCGAGCACGGCCTTCACGGCGGTCTCGATTTCCTCGTAGAGCATCTTGTCGGCCTTGAGCATGTCCTTTGCGGCGTCGCGCCCCTGGGCGAGCTGGGCGCCCTTGAAGCTGAGCCACGAGCCACGCTTCTCGATGATGTTTTTCTCGAGCGCCAGGTCGAGCAGCGAGCCGGTGGTGGAAATGCCCTCGTTATACATGATGTCAAACTCCGCTTCGGTGAATGGCGGCGCGACCTTGTTTTTCACGATCTTGACCTTCGTGCGGTTGCCGGTCACCGCGCCATCGGTCTGCTTGATCGCGCCGATGCGGCGGATGTCGATGCGCACGCTGGCGTAAAATTTCAGCGCCTTGCCGCCGGGGGTGGTCTCCGGGTTGCCAAACATGACGCCTATTTTTTCGCGGATCTGGTTCGTGAAAATACAGGTCGTCCGCGCCTTGGAAATGAGCGCGGTGAGTTTGCGCATCGCGGCGCTCATGAGGCGCGCCTGCGCGCCCACCGTGGAATCGCCGATATCGCCCTCGAGTTCCTGCTTCGTAACCAGCGCGGCCACGGAATCGAGCACGATCACATCGAGCGCGTTGGAACGGATCAGTGTCTCGCAAATCCGCAGCGCTTCCTCGCCGGAACTCGGCTGCGACACCAGCAAATCATCCAGACTCACGCCCAGCTTCTGCGCGTATTGCGGATCGAGCGCATGCTCCACGTCGATGAACGCCGCCAAGCCCCCGCGCTTCTGCGCCTGCGCGATGATCGTGAGCGTGAGCGTCGTCTTGCCCGAGGATTCCGGCCCAAACACCTCCACGATGCGCCCCCGCGGCACCCCGCCCACGCCGAGCGCGCGGTCGATCAAAATATTCCCGGTCGGAATCACGTCGATATCGACCACCTGGGCATCGCCCAGCCGCATGATCGCCCCTTCGCCGAAGTCTTTCGCGATCTGCTGGATGGCGAGGTCGAGGTTCTTGTTGCGCGCGGCGGTGACTTTATCTTCCTGGGATTTTTCTTCGGTTTTTGCGGCCATGGCGGGGAATGTTTTTTTGGATGTTGCGTGGGTGGGAACGTTAGCAGAGCCGGTGCGGATGAGAAGACAAAAACGGCATGGTGCGCGTGAAAGAAAAAGCGTGGGCTTCCAGCAATGTCAAACGTCGCCTGTGCCGGCAAGCTCCCGCTTTATTTGCTCAAGAGCCCTGGCAAACAAGGGATAGGTGCGCTCATCTTCCCGTGGATACAGGACCATTCGGACCTCGTTCAAATCATGCTTGCCCTCCCTGAGGAATTGAATAACAGCTTGGAGCGCTATTGGTGCCGCCAATTGGGTCGGATATCCAAAAGCACCGGTCGAAATCGAAGGAAACGAAATGCTATGCACGTTGTTTTGCACCGCAATCTCCATGCTGCGGCGGTACGCGCTGGCCAGCAAGGCGGGTTCGCCTTCGTCGCCGCCCCGCCAAACTGGGCCGACGGCGTGGATGACGTGTCGCGCCTTGAGATTGCCGCCTGTGGTAATGACCGCGTCGCCGATTGGACAACCTCCTATCAGCCGGCACTCCTGATAAATCCTCTCCCCGCCCTTTGTGTGGATCGTTCCATCGGTTCCTGTGCCTTTGTTCAGTCGCCAGTGGGCGGCTGTCACGACAGCATCGGTGTCCTGTTCGGCGATATCGCCCGTGGCAAGTCGCAGCAGGGTTTTCCCAATTTGTATTTCGTCGGCCATCTTGGCGTGCCTGTTGTTACTTCTGGTCGCCCGGCCAGCGATATTGCGTGTCGGGTTCTTCACGTTTTTCCAAAACCCCGCCGGTGACCAGTTTCTCCAGTATTCGTGGAGCATATTCCCAGTCACGTTTCCCGTCCAGAGAACATGCTTTGCCTGCAATCAATCCTGCGCGCCGCACGGCAAACCCAGGCAGATTGCCGCGATTGATCGGTCATACTTAGTCGTTACGATCGTTCAAAAAAGACCGCACGCCAGCCTGTAAGCGCCTGTATCCTCACCGATTGTAGCGCGCGTAGACATCCTTCCAGAACGGGTCGAAGCTGGCGACCAGTTTTTCAAATGTGGCGCGCTCGTTGCCCCTGCGGGCGGCGTCGATGGTATCACTGCTGCCCCACGAAGTGGTGAGGCCGTTGCGCGTTGCCTTCTGCTCCAGCGCGCCGTAGACGAAGCCGGTCTTCGTGTCCATGAGGATGGCGGACGCCGAGGAGGAAATTTGATAGGTCGTGTTTGGCGCGAGGCCGAGCGTGACCACGGTAAGCGGCGGGATCGCGTCGTTGTTATGGCTCTCGCTGTTCACGGTGTAAATGAGGATTGCGTTGGCGTGCAGCTTTGCCGCTGCGGCGCGCACGTCCTCCTGCGTCGCCGCGGCGTCGGAGAGGAGCAGATTGTTCATCGAGACCACGCCGGCGATGCCGGGGCATTTCGAAATGGTTTTAAAATCCTCCTCGGTTTCGATCTCGCGGCTGGTCACGACCCCGTAGGTGGCCACGCCGGCGCGGTCGACCGAGCCCGCCCCTTCGATGCGCACGAGCGCGATGTGCGCAGGGAAAGTGATTGCCGGTTTGCCGGTGAAAGCGGCCTTCACCTTGATGCTGCTCGTGGCGCCGAGGTTGCCCTCGTTGCCGGGTGTTACATAAGTGTCGCACGAGCAGAGGAGCGCGCCCGCGGCGCATGCGAGGAGAATGGAGCGGTATATTTTCATGCCGCCAACCGTATCGCCCGGCCAGAAATGACGTTAATTGATAAAGCGTGCAGCCCATTGATTGAATCGATGGACCGCGCTCCGCTCAGTGCTTGTAGCGCGTATAAACCCGTTTCCAGAACGGATCGAAGCTCGCGAGCAATTTCTCAAACGCCGCGCGCTCCGCCTTGCGCCGCGCGCCGTCGATGGCATCCCCGCTTCCCCACGCCATCGTGAAGCCGCCGCGTGTGTCACCCTCCTCCAGCGCGCCGTAGATGTAGCCGGTCTTGGTGTCCATGAGGATCGCCGAGGCGATGGAGGTGATTTTGTATTTCTTGTTCGGCGCGAGGCCGAGCGAAATGGTCGTGAGCGGCGGGATCACATCGTTGTCGTGAAACTCCGTGGCAACGGTGTAAATCAAGATCGCATCCGCATGCAGCTTCGCGGCCGCCTCGCGCAGTTCCTCGTCGGTCGAGAGGGTGCTCGGCAGCAGCAGGCGGTTCAGCGTCACCACGCCCGAGATGCCCGGGTTCTTGGAGATCGCGTCAAAATCCTGGTCGGTCTCCAGCTCGCGCGTGGTGACCACGCTATACGCGCCCTCGCCAGTTCCCTGCGTCGATTCCGAGCGATACCCCGTGTCCTGGATGCGCACCAGCGCGAGGTCCGCCGGGAAGCTGATGGCCGGTTTGGCGACGAACGCCTTTTTCACCTTGGAATCGGTGAACAGCGAGAGGTTTGCCGCCTTGCCCGGCGTCACGTAAGTGGAGCAGGAGCAGAGCATGGACGCGGCGGCAGCGAGCGGAACGAGGAGCAGCGTATGGATTTTCACGGGCTGTTTCTTTCGGTTTGTGGGTGAGGGTGCGCTTGCTTGGGACGGACGTTGTTTAAAAAATATTCAACTCCCCTCAATGCCGGTTCCCGAGATACACGATCGCCACCCCGCCGAGCGTGAGCGCGCCGCCCACGATGGTCGCCGCGTTCCACTGCACCTCGCGGAAAAAGAGCCACGCGAAAAACGCCACGAAAAGCGGATACGAAATCTCGATGAGCGACGCCAGCGTCGCATTCTTCGCGCCGATGGCCATGAAGCTGAGCAGCCCCGCAGCGGTGACGCAACCCATCACGACCAGCAGCAGCGGCCAGTTCGGCCCGATGCCGCGGATTTCCGCGGCGACCTGCCGTCCCCGCCCCGAGGCGAGCACAAGCCCGCCGATCACCGCCAGCCCGAACACCAGATCGAGCAGGAAAAGCGTGGACGGCGAAAGCCCCCGCTCCATCACCCGTCCGCTCACGGAATAATTGATGCCCCAAAGAATCGCCGCGCCGAATGCATAGATAAACCACATGGATGGAGCATAACAGATCACAAAATTTTAACCGCAAAGAACGCAACGGCCGCAAAGAAAACAGGCCTCGTTCCCAGGCTCCAGCCTGGGAACGCCATTGTCTTGGAACTCGACTCTTAGAGCGGCCGAGGGGCGAGGGCGGCAACTCCAGCTTCCCCTGGGACGCCGCGCAACGAAGCTGGAGCTTCGCAGAAAAGTGCGTTACGAGGCTGGAGCCTCGTAACGAGGAGGCGCTGGGAACGAGGGGCGCGCAGGATGTAAAACAACTGTAAACAAAAACGCGCCCGCAATCCTCCATTGCGGGCGCGTGCTTTGGTGGGAAACCCTAAACCCACAAAGCTTTTTCTGCGCGGCCTCAGTCGACCGTGATTTTTCTCGGCTTCACGCTCTCGGCTTTCGGCAGCGTGAGCGTCACGACGCCGTTCTCGATCTTCGCGGTGATTTTCTCAGAGTCGATCGCCGGGTCGAGGTCGAACACGCGCCGGTAATCAAGGTCGCGCGACTCGCGATACACCAAGTCGCCGGGCGCGGGCGCCGCGGTGCGTCTGCCGGTCAATGTCAGCAGATTGTTCTCCACCGTCACGTCGAGCCCCTCCTTGTTCACGCCGGGCAATTCCGCCTCGAGGACGTAGCCGTCCTTCGTTTCGAAAATATTTGCCCGCGGGGTCAGGGTGCCGGTTTTGCGCGTGGTCGCGTTCCCGTTCACGGGTGCTTCTTCAGTTTTTAAAGTGCTCATGTCTTTTATTTTGGTTGTTGGTTTGCTTGATTGATTTTTTGGGAACGGATTTTCAGGAAACGTTCACCTGGATTTGTTTCGGCTTCGCTTCCTCCGCTTTCGGCAGG
>DASZPK010000322.1:0-8008 GCA_035550335.1 Chthoniobacteraceae bacterium
GGCCGATGATGCGGGAGCCGTCGAGGAGATCGACGACCAGTTGCACATCCGTTTTTTTGGCGGTTGCGGCGGGGGACGGATCGGGTGTTTTTTGGAGCGTCGCAGTGCCGCCGCCTTGGGCGATGAGGCTGGCGTGGGTGAGAAAACAGATCGGGATGACGGCGAGCGTTTTCATTGGGGGGGGCCGACAGAGGCAGGTTTGCTGATTTTGGTTTTTTACCGGGGACTTAACAAGACTTTTGGTTGGTTCCGAGGGGAGATGGGTTTCCGATGGGCCGAATAAGCCCCATGGGCCCGATGAGCCCAATGGGATAACAATGTATAACAATAGCGGCACATTCCTCTTCCGCCGCCTGGCCAGGTTGACCCCACCCACTGCGCTGCTACAGTCTGCCCCATGGAAATGCAATTCGCACAGAGCCCGCAGGGACCGGGCCTTCTCCCCGCGCCCAAATTTGACATCACGTTGCGCGTGGGGTGCAGCCTCGCTTACGAGGCGAGCGGGCCGGCCTGGCTGCTCCTCCATTTGAAACCCCGGCCCAATCGCAACCATGCCGTGGTCTTCGAAGCGCTGACCTTCGGCAATGATTTGCCCGCCGAGGAATTCGTGGACAGCCACGGCAACCATGTGCACCGCATCACGCTTGCGCGGGGCAGCAATTGCTTCCGGCACGACGCCATTGTCTCGGCTTCGTCGCTGCCGGATAATCACGACCTGCCGCCATCCGCGCCGCTTTCCCCCGGCGAACTGCCGCCCGATTTGCTGCGCTACACGCTCCCGAGCCGGTATTGCGACTCGGACAAGCTGGCGAACTTCGCGTGGGAAAAATTCGGCGGTGTGGAGCACGGCCTCGCGCGCGTGGAGGCCATCAGCCAGTGGGTGCACGACAACATCGAGTACCGCTACTTCTCGGGCCGGCCCGAGCTTTCCGCATGGGATGTGTTGCAACGCGGCTACGGCGTCTGCCGCGATTTTGCGCACCTCGCCGTGGCGCTGAATCGCACGTTCAATCTCCCGGCGCGTTACGTGACCGGGCATATGCCGGACATCGGCGTCCCCGATCCGGGGAACCACATGGATTTCCACGCCTACGCGGAGGTGTACCTCGGGGGCCACTGGTTCACGACGGACGCGCGCTTCCACGTGCCGCGCATCGGCAGGATCAAAGTGGCGTGCGGACAGGATGCCGTGGATGGCGCGTTTTCCACGATCTACGGCGGCGCGACCCTGAGTTACTTCCAGGTCTGGGCGTACCAGGTTGCGCGCGGGACGGTGGGCGTGGGCGACCCCTTGGATTTTTCCAAGCGCCTCGACAACCAGCGGACAATCGTCACCGACCCGGCCCTCTAGTGGAATACGGGGCGTCGCTACAGAATTCCCGGGCGACATCCAACTCCTCCGCTGAGGACAGCGGACTCTACAACTTTTCCGGCGGCGCGCCGTGATTTTAGATAGTGGAGGTGCGTTAAATTAGATCGAAAGTGCTTCAGGTTCTGTTCACGAATTATTTACAAGTGGCGCTTTGGCCCGCGTATCACACCAGACTACAACGCATCCACAGCACCAACGGACGGCGGGCGATTGAGGGCAATCACAATGCCGCCCTCGCCCCTCGGCCTCTCCAAGAGTCGAGTTACCGGTCGCTGGCGACTGCAATTTTTGAATTCGTGAACAGAACCTGATTTGAATTATTTGAATAACCGAAAGCGGGTTTCCAAAAACCGACCAATACATAGAAAAAAATCCCGGCGATCGCTGCGAATATTGAACCCTCGATATCCAGTTTCATGCGGGTACACGCGATTAGTTAGTGGAAGACGGGATGAATTTCCCAGCGGAAGGGTTTTCCCTCCTCGAGGGTGAACCAGGCGTAGCTGGAGGGGGCGCCGCGGTTGGGGCGGGTGATGCAGCCGGGGTTGAGGAACCATGTGCCGCCGATCAGCTCGCGACGGGGGACGTGGGTGTGGCCGTGGAGGAGGAGGTCGATGCCATCGGGGGCTTGCGATGGGGGGATGTGGATGAGGCGGATTTTGAGGCCGGCGATGGTGAAGTCGAGATGCATGGGCCACGCGGGGTAGTCGTCGCAGTTGCCGCGGACAACTTTGAACGGGCGGCCCAAGGCGAGGAGCAGGGAGACGATGCGCGGGTCGGTGACATCGCCCAGGTGCCAGATTTCATCGGCGACGGCGATGGCGTCGAGGACGGTGTCGGGCAAATGATTGTGGGTGTCGGCGATTACGGCGATTCTCAAGTTGTAAGTTTTAAGTGTTAAGTTTTAAGAAATCGTGGAAACGCGTTGGCTTGGGACATGAGGGCGTTGTAGCGCAAATGGCTTCGAGTTTTAAGTGTTAAGTTGTTAAGAGATAAGGCTGTTTGTGGAGGGATAGAGGAGCAGGGTCCGGGGCACGGAATGGTTGGGCGAGCCCTGGGCGGCGCGGCCCGCTGGGTCCGTGTGTTCGGCGGGCCGCCGAACACAGCACGCGAGCCGCGTGCGCTCCCCGGAACTTGCTGCGCAACCGCGTCTGCTTTGGACCCCCTCTGCTCTTCATCCGTCTTGCCATCCCCGCCCGTTTCGCGTAGCTTTCTCCCGTGAGTAACATCACACGCACCCGTTTCCTCAAGCTCCTCGTCGCCGGCAGCGGCGGCCTCTTCGGCCTCTCCGCCTTCGGCGCCGCCAAACTCGACGACCTCCGCGGCGACCGCGTCGGCTGGGCCCGCCTCAAAACCCCGAGCCCCGATTGGAAACGACACGCCGGCGCCGACCCGATGCTCACCACTTTTTTCCACGAGCAGACCACCCTCAACATCGACAAGGTCTGGTATGAGGCCGACGCCAACGACCTCGACGCGCTCTGCCACTACCCGCTCCTTTTCTCGCAAGGCCTCGCCCCCGTGGTCGATCCCGCCGGACGCAAAAACATCGCCGAATACATCCGGCGCGGCGGCTTCATGCTCGTGGATGCCTGCCACGACATCCACGTCACCCCCGACTTCGACCAATTCCTGCGCGACCAAAACGCCTTTTACGCCGCGATCCTGCCCGAGGCAAAAATCGTCGACATCCCCCCGACGCACGACATCTACAAAATCTACTTCCAATTCCCCGACGGCAAGCCGCCCCACACCTTCATGAGCGACGTCTACGATCCGGCGAAGGCCGCCCACGGCCTTTACGCCGTGATGATCGGCAAGCGCATGGCCGGCCTCATCAGCGTCTGCGGATGGCAATG
This sequence comes from Chthoniobacteraceae bacterium, assembly GCA_035550335.1. Lineage (GTDB taxonomy): Bacteria > Verrucomicrobiota > Verrucomicrobiia > Chthoniobacterales > Chthoniobacteraceae > DASZPK01. The sequence continues at coordinate 3,232 of DASZPK010000322.1, forward strand.
CGGCTGGGACCACGTCACGGAGCATTCGAGCATGTCCCCGGAAGGAACCGACATCATCTGCATGCGCATGGTCGCGAATATCTACATCTACGCGATGACGCAGACGGGGTAAGCACTCCGGGAGTGAGGATTTTTGCCGATGATGCCCGCTAAATCCTATTGTCGGGCTGCCTTGCAATTCGAAGACAGGATCATATGGGCTTAACCCAAAAGATTGCCAATCAACTGACAATGGCAAAAACGCTGGTTGCTGTTGAAACTACTGCAAGTGATCCAAATCTAAGATTATGGGTATCAGTCCATCCTAAACGCCCCGACAAGGGTATTGATTACTTCCTGTTACGATCTTTTGAAATTAAAAAGGAATTAGTGAACGAGTTCTTTAGCCAGGCAGATGTATTGAATTCAAAGAGCATCAAGGTTTCAAGCCTCGGAGAGGTTGAGCAAGTGCTTACGGAATGGGGAGTGGATTCAGGTTCTTTGAATGTGCCGTGGAAATGCAACTATCCCTTATGACTTTATGACTAAGCGAGCAGCCAAGCCGGGATCAGTCAGTGAATTTTGTGGATTGACGGTTCCTGTTGGGTTTCACGATTCGCAGGCTGACCCCGGTTCGGTCCTAGTCGAATAAATATCAATGATATCGATTGATACAGACCGGTTTGCCGATCAGGTCTATAAGGCCTTAAAGGCCGCGTTTTCCGAGGTCATTTGCGCAAATGCAAATCAAAGCTTTTACGCGTTCGCATTGTTCACTGACAATTCACTTCAGTTTCTGCACGGGGTAGCAAATACCGAGGAAGCCCTGGCATTAACAGTCAAGCACTACCGCGAAACGGTAGATCTCAAGTATGGATGCACATCCACCCGCGCCAGAATGCGGTGGTCTTACGGAGACTGGGGGTTCTTTCCGGAGGTGGGTGCAGAACATTTTGAGGAAATCAACAAAGTTCTACGCGCAAATTTCGATGACGATATGGAAAAGTTCGAAACCGGACTCAAATCGCTTTGGACCGCAATTTTGAATGGCTTTCGGAAGCTGGAGAAGGAGCGCTTTTTTGGATCGGAACCCGAGCGTTCGAAAATCACATTGTTACTGGTCGGCGACCTGCCTGCGGAGCTGGTCGAAAGCTGGGTCTTGGCATTAAATCCAGCGGACGTTGCCGACCGCTTCATCAATTGGAACTATAATGAGCCCGACTGCAACGATCCTGCGCGGAGCACCACGCAACTCAGAAAGCCTCACAACTCACAGCCCGACCCCAGATGACACTGAAATTAAAAGCATTCCTGTGGCTTCTTTGCGCCTTGGTTATATTTGTGGTGCTTGCTGGGTTGTCAGGTTTTGACTGGGAACTGAATTGTAAAATCGCTCTTCACGAAAGTGAAGCGAAAGGGATGGTTGCCAGCTTTACTCCCCGAGGGCCTGTAGTCATACGTTATACTTTCCAAGTGAACGGAATCACCTACAACGGGGAGGTATCTTCAACTCCTGAGAATGTGGACCCGAGCAAGTTCGCAATCAGCCCTGGCGTCACAGTATTTTATGACTCCCATGATCCCTCCAAATCAGTGCTTGAAGAACCTGTGGCCGCACTGAGAAACATGGCGCTCACCACCGCATTCGAGTGCATGCTCGCTTGGAGCTCTTTGTTCATATATTGGTGGATCTATGGAAAAAAGTGGCTGAAAATTCGAGAAAGCTTGATTCAGACGGGTAGACTTCCCCGGCGTTTGTGAGATCGGAGTGGGCGGAAACGCCGTGGAATTTCATAATTCAGAGAAAAATCAAATCGTGCAAATTGACCGTGACATTTCTCCCGCAACCGGGAAACCGATCAAAGGGAAACTCCGGTTTGAGCAGATCGATGTACACTCGCCTCTTTACCCGGACTCGCTCGTTTTGCGGGATGAAGTTTTAAGGAAGCCTTTGGGGTTGAAGTGGACGGATGCGGAAAGGGAGGAGGAGGCCCGCTGTATACACCTTGTTGCACTCGCGGGGGCCAATGTGGTGGCAACCCTGCTTCTCAAACCCATGGAACCCGGCACTGTCAAAATGCGACAGGTCGCTGTGCATCCCGCCATGCAGCGCGTCGGAATCGGATCAAAGCTGGTTGCCTTCGCGGAGGAAACGGCCAAGGCGTTGGGATACCGCAGGATTTGCGCGCATGTGCGGTTATCGGCGGTAAGCTTTTATCGCAAGGCTGGTTATTCGATCATCGGTGATCCGTTTGTGGAAGTAACCATCCCCCATGTCCTGGCCGAAAAACTATTGTGATTCGGGGAAAAGCCTGCAAACTTCACCCTCCCCGCCGCCATGAGTTTTCGTAAAAGCGCGACTGCTCATATGAGCCTTTGCGCTCTTTCTCCGGCCTCTTAAGAGGATTGCCGCCAGCCAGCTATCCCCGCACTCTTTTTGCGGCGGCGTACAGCAAGAAGAAGGCCCGCGCCTGCCATTACCAGCAGGGCGGAAGTCGAGGGCTCGGGTATCGGAGTAGCAATCAGTTTTACATTGTCGAACAGCGTTTGTCCTCCCGTTTCCGACCCCTGCTGTACTGGGGTGAGTGATTGAAACTCCATGGAGAGAGTCTGCCCGGCGAGCGGATCGGATGCTGAAGAGGTGTAAGTGATTGTGGCGGTTTTCCAGCCACCATCGGGCACGGCCTGTGTATCATTATCGATCGCCACTTGGGTGGAGCCGGCAAACAACTGGATCACATACCCTGTGAAGTTCAGGTCATTACGGTCGCCGATATCGATGCTCAAGGTATAAGTCGTGTTGTCGGCCAGGGTGGAGTTGGAACCAGTCAGGCTTTCTTTGAACTGCTGACTGCCACCATTTGAATAGCCGACCTGGTTGCCGTCGGTCGCCCTCGGATAGGTGCCGCTGAAATGGGTGGTAGCCAGGCGTTCCACGCCAAAGGCCCCGGCCCCGCCAGTCTTGGTCCAGTTCGTAATGGTCCCATTGGTGAAAGTGTCGTCCGTCGTAAGCACGGGGGTTTCAAAACTGTCCGTGAAGAGGGTCGTTTGCGCTCGAAGCGAGCCCATGGAAATGACAAGCGCGAGGGTGAACAGTAAGCAAAGTTTGGTTTTCATGACCGTGCCCCTTTGTTTCGGAAATTACACTCCCCTTTTTGCCCGGGCGTCAAGAAAATAAATTTAGTTGAAAGAATATTTAAGACGTCAGTCCGCGCTTCTATTCCGGATGCCGCTCAACAAAGTCGCGAAACGCATACTGCAGGAAATAGGGGTCAGGCAACAAATTCTGACTGGATACAAGCGCACCCCCAGGAATGACTTCAGTGCCCTAAACGTCAATGATCGGTCCTTCGGGTGGAGCGCCGCCATTGATCTCCCGCCGTATCTGCTCAACCACGAATGAGGGGGCAAGATGCGGCAAAATGAGGCAGGCCACAAGAAGGGGGACAAAAATTACTTCCAGCCCGCCAACGGCGAGATCACCCAAAATCCCCAGGAATGGAACCAGCGCGACGATGTCCTCAACGGGCAATTCGATCAACTCCAGGACGGCCATGGCCGCAATGCCAAAAACCAGCGCCACCGCCTTGTAACGCAGCGGAACGCGCCGATCACGCAACAGAGCATTCCCGAGCTTCCAATCCAACAGTGCCGGCAACGCCCCCCGCCGATCCTGCTGCCCGCTGGTCGTCGTTCTCATGCTATCCATTCAACCACGTCCCAGCCGCTTGGCAACCGGTTTCAGCATTTTGCATCCGGCCGGAATGTTTGCAGGGTCCGCTGTCCTCAGCGGAGGCGTTGGACGTGGCCGGGAAATTTTTGTGGCGACGCGCCACCCCCCTGCGGTGAGGACACCACACGCTACAACAGTTCGCGCACGAGTTTTGTGAGGCGCACGAAATTGAGGCTTCAAATTTTGACTGACGCGAAAACAGCCAATCCGTGCATTTGAGCAAATGCGTATTTATTTTCTCTAGCGGGTGACCACCTGCTTCAATGTGCGCGTCCAGAGCACCTTGTAGAGTTTCCCGCCTTCCGGACCCCACATGTGCTGGGGCGGCTCGTCGGTTTGAAAAATGGTCATGACAATCTCGACGACATACTTCGTGCCTTTTACCGTGGGTTTGCCGTCGGCCGTTTGCGCCAGGCTGACGCCGAGCTCGTTGCCGAGCTTATCAAAGTCCGTGACCCCTTCGAGCGTGGAACCGGCGGATTGCCGGGGCCGGGCTTGCCCTTCGGGATAGACGAAGTATTCCGTGTCGAGACCGGTGACCATATTCCTGCCAACGGCGATTTTGATTGTCTCCAGCGCGTCGTGCGTATCGGCCTCCACGACGAGCGACTTGCCTTTGCCCGTGACCTTCAACCGGGTCGCAACCTTGATCGCGACCGGCGTGGTGACGGAAGGATCGGCGTTGCGAATCGGCGTGGGCTCGGGATAATTCATCCCTTGGCCGGCTGCCACGGAGCCGAAAATTGCGAAACCGGCGGCAAAAAGAAAATTTCTCATAGGGATTGGACGGGGATTATTGCGATCTGCTCCACCCTTCGTGGCTCTTCGTGTGCTTCGTGGTTAAATCCTCGTTTTACAGCGTCTGCCGTGGCCGGTCCGCCGGGTAATCGGGATGCGGATTGGCTGCGCGCGCCGCCGCGGTTTCGTTGATCGAGGTGAGGACGGTTTCGGTCACATCGTTCCCGCCGCGCAGGTTCGCGGACAAGGCGGCGATGGTCCAGACCGGCCCGCGCCAGATGAACCACCACCCGAGCAGGAAGGTGAGCAGCGTGAAGGGGAGGCCTT
>DASZPK010000323.1:0-4118 GCA_035550335.1 Chthoniobacteraceae bacterium
GTCCGCCCTCCGCGCTGGATGGGCTCAAGCCGCTGGCTGGCGGGAGCACCCCCGCGCCCGGCGCGGATCAGTCGCCGGCAGGAATCACCGCGCTGCTCACCTCCAAGGAATGGCGGTTCGACGGGGCGAACTGGTCGGAAACACGCGTATTCAGGGCCGACGGGCTCATGACGATTGATAACGACGCACGCACCGCTCACTGGCAGATCGCCGGCGACAAGATCGTGATTACATTCAAGGACCACAAAGACGTCCTGTTCCTCCCACTCGACCCAAAAGGGACGAAAGGCCAGGGCGGATACGGGCGCTTGTTCATCGCCACACAGGTTACCGAGGCAGCGCCCGCGCCCGGAAAAACAACCTCTTCGCAAAAACCTGCTCCCGGCGCGCCGCCCGGGTCGGGCGCGGCTTACTTCGGGAGCACCAACGCCTACGGCGGATCCCCTTCCCCCACCCCGACTCCCATGCCGGGCGCCCCGCCCTGAAACGCTTGTTTAAATCAAATATAACACCCCCGTGAAAAATCCAAAGGCCATTTCCGCCCTCATGGCCGCGGCGGCGCTGGTTGCCACATTCACGCCCGCAAAGGGCGCCGACCAGACCCCTGCGCAGGCCATTTCCATTTTGACATCAGGCCCGTGGCGCTTTTCGGGCAAGAACGTGGAGGGGTCCATGGTTTTCAATGCCAATGGATCCGTGGACGTCGGCGGCCAGGCCGGCGCCGCCAAGTGGCGGATCGACGCGTTTCACGTCACGATCATTTTCGCCGACCATGAGGAGCAACTGTCGCTGCCCATCGATATTAACGGCACCCAAGGCAAGGATGGAAAGGGCGTCGACATGGTCGCCACGCTGGCCTACGCGGCACCGCACGAAGCCGCCAGCGCGCCGCCGCCGATCGTTCCAGCCGCGCAGCCCGCGGCGGCCAGCGCGCAGGACGCGACCGCCAAACTGCTCACCACCGGCAAGTGGCAATTCGTGGGGGCGGGATGGGCGAATATCCGGGTATTCAGTCCCGATGGGACCATGGTCGTCGAACGCCCGAAAAAAACGGCGACTTGGGCAATCTCCGGCGACAAAATCGTGATGACCTTTCCCGATCATGTGGACACGCTCACCCTGCCGCTCGACCCCAAAGGCACGAATGGCACGGATTCGCATGGACGCGCAGACACCGCGACCCAAATCGTGGATGCGCCTGCGGCAGCCGTCTCCACGCCCGCCCCGGCGGTTGCGCCAATCGCGGTAGCCCCCGCGCCGCCGCCATTCGGCGCCTCCAGCCTCGCACCAGCGACTCTGCTCCCGGCACCGCGCCCCGCAGCCGCGCCATCACCCGCACCGGTTGCTTCGTCTTCGGCTGATCAAACAAAAATCCTCGAAGCCTACATCTGGGCCTTGAAATCGCAGAACGTGAACGAGGAACTCCAGTTCCTCCCGAATGGGAGCGTGTCGGTGATCTGGAACGTCGATTACAAACTGCGCAGCCAGCAGGCGACCTGGCGGATGGACCATTTTGGCGTCACCATTTCCTTCCCCGACCGCGAGGAAAAAATCTCGCTTCCCCTCGACCCAACAGGCTGCACCGGCAAGGATGGCAAGGGCGCCGATATGGTCGTGGTCCGGAAACGCAACGTCATGCAATAAGGCGTTCGCCTCTCAATCGCCGTTGTTCCAGAAGGTGTATTTCTCCGGCTTGGAAGTCACGCGGCCTGTCCAGAGTCCCTCTTTTTCCGCATAAGCACCCGTCTTGAATTCAAAAATAGCACTCATGGTCACGGTCTCCGAAGCGCCGTAATGATCGGGATGGGGAAAACCCGGCTGCCATTCGTTGCCCATGACATCCACGTCGGTGACCACGCATTCCCCGGGCTGGAGCACCCACCAATGGAGCATGTTTTTTCCGTACTCCATCATGGCGCGATGCACGATGGTCTTTTTCCCATTCTCGTCCGTGATCTCAAAGCTCAGCGCCTCGTCCCCGTCCGAACTTCCCTCCATCTCTACCCGCTGGATTTTGTCAGAGACATTCGTGATAACCACATGAAAGTGGCTTTTCGAGTTTACGGGGATTTCGCGCGGGCGGTCGTCGCCCGGCCCGAAAGCGGGCGCCGCGATGGCGATAGTGATGCCCGGCCCGGGCGCGGCGTCGGCGCGCGACCTGCGGGGAACGATAACAGCGGCAAGCACGACCGCGCAGGCAAGCGGGATGAGAAAACGTTTCATGCAGGTTGGACGGGAAATCCGGCCGCGTGCTCCCGCGAGACCGGTTTCCCTCTTATTTCGCCGCGGCGGGTGCGGGCGCGCACTGCGCGCAGCCGTTGCCAAGTTGCTTGAAGAAATCGTTCCCCTTGTCGTCCACCAAAATGAACGACGGGAAATCCTCGACCTCGATCTTCCAGATCGCTTCCATGCCGAGCTCGGGATATTCGAGCACCTCGACTTTTTTGATGTTCTCCTGCGCGAGGATCGCCGCCGGCCCGCCGATGGAGCCGAGGTAAAAGCCGCCGTGCTTTTTGCACGCGTCGGTGACCTGCTGGCTGCGGTTGCCTTTCGCGATCATCACCATCGAACCGCCGAGGCTCTGGAAAAGGTCGACGTAGCTGTCCATGCGCCCCGCCGTGGTGGGGCCGAATGAGCCGGAGGCGTGGCCCTTCGGCGTCTTCGCGGGCCCGGCGTAATAGACCGGGTGGGATTTGAAATAATCGGGCAGCCCCTTGCCCGACTCGACGCGCTCCTTGAGTTTCGCGTGCGCGATGTCGCGCGCGACGATGATCGAGCCGTGCAGCGAGAGGCGCGTGGAGACGGGATATTTGGCGAGCGTCTGGCGAATTTCGTCCATCGGGCGGTCGAGGTCGATTTTTACGGACGTCCCTTCGTTCGCCTTGCGGTAGCGCTCGGGGATGAAACGGCCCGGGTTGTTCTCGAGTTTCTCGAGCCAGATGCCGTCGCGGTTAATCTTCGCCTTGATGTTGCGGTCGGCGGAGCAGGAGACGCCCATCCCCACCGGGCAGGAAGCGCCGTGGCGCGGCATGCGGATGATGCGCACATCGAGCGCGAAATATTTCCCGCCAAACTGCGCGCCGATGCCCAGTTCCTGAGCGGCCTTGAGCATCCTCGCTTCCAGCGCGGTGTCGCGGAACGCCTGTCCGCCGGCGTTGCCTTCCGTGGGCAGCGTGTCGAGGTATTTCGTCGAGGCAAGTTTGACAGTCTTTAAACACGCCTCCGCGCTCGTGCCGCCGATCACGAACACCACATGGTACGGCGGGCAGGCCGCGGTGCCGAGCGATTTCATCTTATCGATGAGGAACGCCTCGAGGGTTTTCGGGTTCAGCAGCGCCTTGGTCTCCTGGAAAAGATAGGTCTTGTTCGCCGAGCCGCCCCCCTTGGCAACGAAGATAAAGCGGTATTCGTCCCCATCGGTCGCGTAAATATCGATCTGCGCGGGGAGATTGGTGCCGGAGTTTTGCTCCCTGTACATGTCGAGAGGCACCGTCTGCGAATAGCGGAGATTTTCCTGCGTGTAGGCCTCGTATATCCCTTGTGAGATCGCCTCCGCGTCGCCGCCGCCGGTCCAGACCTGCTGGCCTTTTTTCGCCACGACGGTCGCCGTGCCGGTGTCCTGGCAAAACGGGAGCACACCCATCGAGGCCACCTCGGCATTGCGGAGCATTGTGAGCGCGACATAGCGGTCGTTGTCGCTCGCCTCCGGGTCATCGAGGATCGCCGCCACCTGCGCGAGGTGCGCCGGGCGGAGCATGAACGAGCAATCCCGCATCGCCGCCCGCGCCAGAATCGTGAGCGCTTCCGGCTCTACAGTGAGGATTTCCTTCCCATTGAAATTCGAGGTCGAGACGTGCTTGTTCGCGAGCAGCAGATACTCGGTGGAATCCGGCCCAAGCGGAAACGGTTCCTGGTAGGAAAACGGAGGTGTAGCCATAAACGTGGGTTGTGACTGTAGTATCAGTCCGCCTTCCGCTCAAGGCTTCACATGCGCTGCTTTTTACAGGTCGGATTTTGGCTATTTCCCCTTCAACCGTGCGCGCACCGACAACGCTCCAGCGGCGATGCCCAGCAGCCAGCCAATCCAATTGTCCTTCCAATACTCCCCTTCATAAACC
>DASZPK010000324.1:0-2400 GCA_035550335.1 Chthoniobacteraceae bacterium
TTCGTGGTCGGGGTGCGCCGGGTCGGGGTGGGGGACCGATACCGCGTGCGCCAGGCTCGTGTTGCACCAGGCGCAGGTGGCGAAGGATTCCTCGTTGTTAAAACCGCACTTGGGACAAATCCTCATTCGATGTGATTGTTCCTTTTAAACAACGCGCGCATTTTGGTAAAACAAATCCATGAGCAACCAATCACACCAAAAACTCGCGGGGAAAGTCGCAATCGTCACCGGCGCATCGAAGGGAATCGGCGCCGCCATCTCAAAGGATCTCGCCGCAGCGGGTGCATCGGTCGTCGTGAATTACGCCTCGAGCAAGGCGGGCGCGGAGAAAACCGTGGCCGAAATCACCGCGGCGGGCGGCAAGGCCATTGCTGTGCAGGGGGATGTCTCGAAGCAGGCTGATATTACCCGACTTTTCGAGGAAACGGCAAAGGCATTCGGCTCCCGACTCGATGTGCTCGTGAACAACGCCGGCATTTACGCATTCGCGCCGCTCGAGCAGGTCACCGGGGAATTGTTTAACAGCCAGTTCGGGCTGAACGTGCTCGGATTGCTGCTCACCACGAAGGAAGCGCTGAAATATTTCGGGCCCGAGGGCGGGAGCGTCATCAACATCAGTTCGGGCGTGAGCACCATCGCGCCGCCGAACAGCTCCGTCTACACCGCCACCAAGTGCGCGGTCGACGGCATCACCCGCGTGCTCGCCAAGGAACTCGGCGCGCGCAAAATCCGCGTCAACGCCATCAACCCCGGCATGATCGAAACCGAGGGCGTCCACGCCGGCGGCTTCGCGAGCGGCGACTTCCGCAAGATCGTCGAGGCGAGCACGCCGCTCGGCCGCATCGGCCAGGTGGACGACATCGCGCCCGCCGCGGTCTTCCTCGCATCCTCGGATTCCAAATACATGACGGGCGAGACGCTGCTTATCACCGGCGGCTGGCGCTGATTCGCCGGCTTAACGGATCGCAAAAGCTCACAGCGGCTCGAAAAACATTTGCAGGAAAGCCGGGCGCTCGTTGGCCGACAGCCGGCGGTACCACGTTACGTATCCGCGCGAAATCATCACCAGCAAATCGCGTTCGCGCCATGCGTCGAAATCGAATTGGTTCGTCCCTTTGCGCGACTTGACGCGCAGGCCGTCCACGGTGATCGCGTAGCGGAATTCCCACATCTCGCGCCCGTTGCCGAGGAACGGGTATTCCCAAAAATGCCGTCCGTCCGCGGTGAAATGCATGTAGGCCGCGGCGGGCTCGAAAGGCGCCGGCCACTCGGTCCTCACGCCCACCCAGGTCCCCACCAGGTCCTCCACGCAAAGTGAAAGCGCCGCTGATTCAATGCCGCGCATGATATGGCTCCATTCTACCCTCCATACCCTCTATTCGCAACCCGGGAAGTCCGTGCGCGCCACCATAACCAAAAGTTTGGGTCAGGCAAAAAACAAGGCATTGGGCAAATTTGCCGGGGCGGTGCATGATGCGGAAAGTGAAAGGGATTTTCGGTTGTAAAACAAAAACCAACAAAAAACACCAATGAATACAATCACCGGACAACAACTCATCGGCCAGCTCAACTGGCGCTACGCCACCAAGCAATTTGACCCGCAGCGGAAAATCAGCGCCGCGGATTGGCAGACACTCGAAAACGCGCTCCAGCTCTCGCCCTCGAGCGCCGGCCTGCAGCCGTGGAAATTCATCGTTGTCGACGACCCCGCGGTGCGCTCAAAACTCCAGGGCGCCTCCTTCGGCCAGGCGCAAATCGTGGACGCCTCGCACATGGTCGTCTTCACCTCGCGCACCGACATGACCGAGGCCGACGTCGACCGGCTCATCGACAAGACCGCGAAGGTGCGCGGCGTTTCCGCAGAGTCATTGGCCCAATTCCGCGGCATGCTGATGGGCGGGATCATCAACTCCAAGCCGGATGCCGCGTCCCGCGCAGCGTGGGCCGCGCGCCAGACCTACATCGCGGTCGGCGTGCTCCTCACCAGCGCCGCATTGCTTGGCATCGACGCGTGCCCGATGGAAGGTTTTGTCCCGCCGCAATACGACGAAATTCTCGGCCTGAATGGCAGCGGCTATGCTTCCCACACAGTGGTCACGCTCGGCTATCGCTCCGCGACTGATGGCTACGCTTCCGCGCCGAAGGTGCGTTTCGAGCGTGACGAGGTGATCAAGCACGTTTGATTTTCAAAACGATTCCCATTTGCGAGCGGTAGGGTCGGGACCTCCGGGCCGACCGCCGTGCGGGAATAGCACGTTACATTCGCGCGGCGGGCTGCCCGGAGGATCAGCCCCTACCGGTCGCAGTCACAAACGTAATTTTCGCTCAGAAAACCAAAACGGAGATGGTCTTGCGACCATCTCCGTTTTCAATTGAAGAATAACCAACTGGAAAAATTAC
>DASZPK010000325.1:0-3835 GCA_035550335.1 Chthoniobacteraceae bacterium
GAGCGCCCAGACTTCGCCGTGGTCGGGGAGTTGGCGGCCTTTCCATTCGCAAGCGGAAAGCGTGGGGAGGCATTCGTCGATGCCGGTGAGGGTGCTGTCGATGAACGGGTCGCCGAATTCGTTGGGAAAAAGTTTCAGTTCGCCAGGCGGATGCCACATCCATTCGCGGCCGGTGCGCAAATCGCGCAGGCTGAAGACGCGCGCGCCGAGCTCGGGAGCGATGCGCAGTTGCACCTTGTCATTCGCCAATTCGCAGACGTCGAATCCCTGCTCCTTCGTCATTTTTGCTCTGGCATTCATGTTTTCCAGCGGCGGTGCATCCAGATCCATTGCTCGGGATGGCGCAGGACGATTTTTTCGATGGCATCGTTGTAGGTCTGCGTGTTGCGGCGGATCGCCTCGTTCGTGTCTTCGCTGTCGAAATGCGGGAGCGGTTCCCCGAAACGGAGCACATGCGTTCCATCGGGCTCGCGCCAGCTCGCGGCGGGGATGACCGGCGCGCCGGTGCTGAGCGCGATAATGGCCAGGCTTTTGAAAGTGTGCGCGGGCTGGCCCATGAAGTTCACGAGCACGCCGTCGCGCGCGCCCGCGTGCTGATCGAAGACGAAGACGACGATGGCCTGTTCCGCGAGCAAATCGAGGAGCGAGTCGAGCGAGCCGCGCTTGGCGAGCGTGCCGAAACCGGCGCGGCGGAAGCGATGGGTGATGAGGTCGTTGAACCACTTCGGTTTGAGCGGGCGGCGGACGAAATGGAAGAGGCCCTTGTATTGCGTGAACTGGCTGATGCCGGCGATGGTGGAAACCTCCCAGTTTCCAAAATGGCCCGCGAGGAGGAGCACCCCCTTCCCCTTTTCGTGCGCCTTGACGACGGCTTCCATGTTCTCGACGCGGATCAGTTTTTTCTTCGCCTCGGCGGACATGAACATCATGCGGAGATATTCGATCACGAACCGGACGAAATGGCCGTAGCACGCCTGGGCAAGGGCGACGAGCTGGTCGTTTGACAATGTATCACCAAAGATGCGGCGCAGGTTGCGCATCACGGGACCGCGCTGCAACGGGAGGACATGGAAAGCGAGCTTTCCATACCATGGCACGGGAGGGAATTTTTCGATGCGCGGAGGTGTCACGGGTTCGTGCCGGCGCGGATCACCAGCGCGACATTCATGCCCGAAAAGGCGCGGCAGATCAACAATGCAACATTGGCTCGCGGCTTCTGCGATGCTGGGGAAACCGGCAGCGGGGAAAGACCGGCGTCCAGCGTCCCCAGCGTGGCGATGCCGGGGACGACGCCCGCGCGCAAGGCGGCAAGGGCGACCACGAGATCGATGCTGCCCGAGGCGGCGATGGTGTGGCCGTAAGCCCATTTGAACGCGGTGACGGGCGGGACATTGTCACCAAACACGCGCCGGATGCCGCGGGCCTCTGAGGCATCGGACGCGCGGGTGCCGGTGCCGTGGGCGACAATCATGCCGATGTCGGCGGGCGAAAGGCCTGCATCCGTGAGCGCCAGCGCAATCACGCGCGCGACGCCCTCGCCGTCTTCGCGGACATCGAGGATGCCGCGGCCCTCGGTGAGGCAGCCCGCGCCGAGGAACTCGCCGAGAACCGTCGCGCCGCGGGCCTTGGCGGAGTCAAACTCTTCAAGCATGACCGCGCCCGAGCCGTCGCCAAAAACGGTGCCGTCGCGATGCTGATCAAACGGGCGCGGCGTGGTCTGGGAAAGGAGTCCGACGCTATTGTAATAAATCACCGACTCGGGCTCGAGCGGAGTGTCGTGGCCGACAGCGAGCATGCGGTCGGCCTCGCCCGCGCGGATGGCGGCGGCGCTTTCCGCCACGGACATCGCGCCGCCGGCGCAGTGGTTTGTGACACAAGTGTTTGCGCCCTTGAACTGGCAGCGGATGCCGGTATGGCAGAGGACGTTGTTCGGCAGGTTTTTCAGCAGCCACATCGGGTTGACGAAATTGCCGAGTTCCCGCCCGAATCCGGGGAGTTCGTTCCCGGCAGCGGTGTAAAGTCCAAGATACTCGTAGGAACTGGAATACATGCCGCCGCCGGAGCCCGAGATGATCCCGGTGCGGTCGTTGAACGGCGCTACGGCGGAAGCCTCGAGCGTGTCGCGATGCGCAAGCAGGCCGGACTGCTGCACGGCTTGCTCGGAAGCGTAGAGCCCGAGCATGTCGGTGCGCCCGATGCTCTTGTGGAGCTTGCGGTCGGGGACGAGCGCGCGGTTGTCGAGCGTCACCTCGGAGGCGACGCGGACCGGCCAGCGCGCGGAATCCCACTGTGTGATGGGGGCGATTGCGGAGCGGCCGTTCACGACGGCGTCCAGGATTTCATCGGCGGTCTTCCCCGCGCCGCAGACTGCGCCGGCGCCGGTGATGGCGATGCGGATGGCGTTGCTCACGGGAGCTCCTCCGGGTTGCGAAATACGAGGCAGTTGTTCGAGCCGCCGAAGCCGAGGGAATTGGAAAGCGCGGCGCGGATGCGGAGCGGGCGCGATGCGGGTGTAACAATGTTCACCGCGCACTCGGGATCGGGCTCGGCGTAATTGGCGTTGAGCGGCGCGATGCCATCGCGCACCGCGAGCGCGCAGACCACGGCCTCGACCGCGCCCGCAGCGGCGATGAGATGGCCCATGCAACTTTTCGTGGAACTGACCGGAACTTCGCCAATGCGGTCGCCCAGCACGACGCGCAGGCCGGCGCATTCGCTTTTGTCGTTCATCTGGGTAGATGTGCCGTGGGCGTTCACGTAATCGATCTCCGCGGGCGTGATGCCGGCGTCAGCGATGGACTGGCGCATCGCCTGGATGGGGCCGTCACCATCGGGCGGGGAATCGGTGATGCGATAGCAGCTCAGCGAGTCGCCGTTGCCGGCGAGCTCGGCGTAAATCTTTGCGCCCCGTGCGCGCGCCTTTTCCCAATCCTCGAGCACAAGAAACCCCGCCCCTTCTCCGAGGACGAAGCCATTGCGCGTGAGGTCGAACGGGCGGCTCGCGCGCGTGGGCGTATCGTTGTCCGTGGAGAGCGCGCCGAGGAGGCAAAAACCGGCGATACCGATCGGGTGGAGCATCGAGTCAAAACCGCCCGCGAGCATGTAATCGCACAGGCCGCGCCGCATGGCGCGCAAGCCCGCGCCGATGGCCTGCCCGCCGGAGGCGCAGGCGGTGTGGACCGAGGCGGCGTAGCCCTCGATGCCGAAATGCTGCGCGAGGAGACCGAGGCCGGTGTTGGATTGGTTGCGGCAGAAGACGACGGGGTCGTTGGGAAAATCGGGGTTCAGCAGGCCGTCGGGATTGAAGCCGGTTTCGTCGGCGCAATACTGGTGGATTTTTTTAAATTCTTCAAAAGCGAGATTGAACATGCCCGCGCCGACGCTCAGGCCCCATCGCGAGCCATTATCCGCGGCGGGGCGGATGCCCGCGTCCGACAGCGCCTCCTCGGCGGCGGCGAGGGCGAAGCGGTGTGAGGGGAGCGCAAACTTGAGGAGCTTGCGGTCGCGGATGACCTTCGCGGCATCGAAATTTTTTACTTCCGCACCGATGTGCGTGGTGAACCCGCTCGCATCGAAGTGCGTGATTTCGGCGACGCCGGAGCGTCCCGCGCGAAGGTTCCCCCAGCTCGTCGCGGCATCGTTGCCGACCGGCGAAACCATGCCGACGCCCGTGATGGCGATGCGGCGGCGGCTCATGGTTGCGGCTCCCGTGTGAATTGGACACGCGCGCCGCCGACGAGGCGTTTTCCGTTTCGCGTCTCCACGATGATTTCGAGCGTGTCGCCCGCGGTCTCGCCCAGCTTCGCCTCGATGCCGAGAACTTCGCCGGGCGGAG
>DASZPK010000326.1:0-3041 GCA_035550335.1 Chthoniobacteraceae bacterium
TCCAAAACAAGGAGCCCGGCGCGATCATGGAAAAAATCCTCAGCCTGCCTGAGGTCTCGAGATTGCGAGGCGGTTGATCCGTTGAAAGTCCTCACGTCCATCGCCGAACTAGCGACCGTCCCCGGGCCGGTGTTTCTTGCGATTGGCGTTTTCGACGGAGTACATCTCGGGCACAAGGCCGTGATCCAGCGCGCGCTGGTCGACGCAAAAAAAGCCGGCGGCACCGCCGTGGTCGTGACCTTCGATCCGCACCCGATGCGCACGCTTCGCCCGGAACACGCGCCGCGGCTGCTCACCTCCACACCACACAAAATCCGGCTCATTCGCGAACTCGGAATCAGCCACTTGTTGATGATCCACTTTGACCGCGCGTTTGCCGGCACCGCGCCGGAGGATTTCATCTTGAGCCTCAGCCACGCCGGGAAACCGTTGCGCGAAATTTGCGTCGGCCACCAGTGGTCGTTCGGAAAAAATCGCGCGGGCAATTTGGAGATGCTGAAAACATGGGGCGGCAAGCTCGGCTTTGACGAAGTGGGCGTGCAGGCGGTAACCATCGATGGCGAAGTGGTGAGCAGCACGCTCATCCGTGGCCTCGTCGAGGCTGGCGACCTGGCAAAAGCCGCGCGCCTCCTCGGCCGCGAGTTCACCGTCTACGGCACCGTGGTCGAGGGAAAACACCTCGGCCGCCAGCTCGGCTTCCCCACCGCAAACCTGCGCACGCACAACGAGCAATTCCCGCCCGACGGCGTCTATGCCGTCGAGGCATTCCACAACGGCGAAACCCACCGCGGCGTGGTGAACATCGGCGTGCGCCCTACCGTAGAGAAGCAAGCCGGCGAACGCCTGCTCGAGGTGCATCTCTTCGATTTCGAGAAAAGCATTTACGGCGAGGACATCGAGGTCGCCTTCCGCAAATTCTTGCGCCCCGAGAAAAAATTCGCCGGCCTCGATGAACTCAAGGCGCAGATCGCGCAGGACGCGAAGGACGCGCGGTCGATTTTTTCCTGAACGCTCTGGGCCCGTTCTCTTCTTCCCTCGTTACCAAACTCCGTTTGGTAACGCACAAGTCTTGGAAACTCTGTTTCCCCCGGGGGCTGTAATCGCCACAGCCCGCGAAACAGAGTTTCGCCAGCCGTTGCGCTCCCAAACAGAGTTTGGGAGCGAGGGCTTTGGCGTGGACGCCGCTACGCAGCTTGCAGCGCCTTGCGCATCACATCCACCGGCGCTTCGCGGTTGAACCAGATTTCAAACGAGAGCGCGCCCTGGTGCAGCAGCATCGAGAGACCGTTCGTCCCCCGCGCGCCCGCCAGATCCGCGGCGCGCAACAGCGAAGTGCGCGCCGCCGTGTAAATGGTGTCGTAAATCATCAAGTGCGGCAAAAGGATGGATTCCGGCAGAGGCGAGGGATCGCTGAATTGCATCCCCATCGAGGTCGCGTTGATGACGAGATCGGTGTGCCGGAGTTGAAAAGCGAGTTGCGTTTCGTCCCACGGCACCGCTTCGAGCCGCGCGACCGGCCCCGTGAATTTCGCCGCCTGGAAAAACGGCACCAGTTCCACGGCGAGCGCCTGCGCTTTTTCAAAAGTGCGGTTCACGAGTACAAGCCGCTCGCAGTTTTCGAGGCCGCATTGCACCGCGATCGCACGCCCCGCGCCGCCGCCCGCGCCGAGGAGCATCACGCGCAAATCGCGCAAATCGACGCCAAACTCCGCCCGCACCGCGCGCACGAGGCCGGGGCCGTCGGTGCTGAATCCGCGCAGTTTTCCGTTATCGACGAGCACCGTATTCATCGAAGCGGTTTTGCGGGCGCGCTCGTCGACTTCATCCATGAGATCAAGCGCGGCGAACTTGTGGGGAATCGTGAAATTTGCGCCGATGAACCCCGTGCCTGGCAAAAGCCGCACCGCCTCGGCAAGTTCATCCGGATGGATGTGGAGCCGCGTATAGCGCGCGTCGATCCCAAGCGCCGCGAGCGCGGCGTTGTGCATCGCGGGGGATTTCGAATGTGCCACCGGGTCGCCAAAAACCGCCAGACGCAGGGGCGGTGTGGCATCGGCAGTGGCCTCGCGCCAGTTTCGCAGGTCTGCAAGTGTATAAACTTCCTTGGGCATGGTGGCCTGCGGTTATCTTCGCCGCAAAGGGGGCACGTCCGCAATGAGATAAGTTGTGAATTCGGGCGCGGGCGCAGTTGAATTCCGCCGCGCACGTCTGTTACATTGAATAAACCAGTAATGAGCAATCCAGCCGAAGAGACCGCCCCCACTGCCCCCTCCGATTTCATCCGCGACATCGTTTTCTCGGACTTGCAGGCGGGCAAGCACGCCAAAATCCACACCCGTTTTCCCCCCGAGCCGAACGGCTACCTCCACATCGGCCACGCGAAATCGATCTGCCTGAATTTCGGCATCGCGCACGAGTTCGGCGGCACCTGCAACCTCCGCATGGACGACACGAACCCGGCCAAGGAGGACATCGAATATGTCGATTCCATCATCGCCGATGTGAACTGGCTCATCGGCGGCTGGGCCGATGGCTGTCTCGGCATGAAACCGGTAGGCACGACGCCGACGACGGTGACCACGCCCAGCGGGGAGAAGGATTTCCATATCGAAGCGGTTGCCTGCACGCCAGGCGCGAAGGTCGAGCCGTTTTATGCCTCCGACTATTTCGAGCAGATTTATGAGTACGCGCTGGAGCTCGTCAAAAAAGGAAAGGCTTACGTCTGCGACCTGAGCGCTGAGGACACGGACAAATACCGCGGCGCGCCCGATGGCGTTGGCAAGGAGAGCCCGTGGCGCAACCGCTCCATCGAGGAGAACCTAGACCTTTTCACACGGATGAAGGCTGGGGAGTTTCCGAACGGCGCGCGCACGCTCCGCGCGAAGATCGACATGGCCTCGCCCAATGTCTGGCTGCGCGATCCCTTGCTTTACCGCATCCGCCATACCGAGCACCATCACACCGGCAACAAGTGGTGCATTTACCCGATGTACGATTTTGCGCACGGGCTGAGCGATTACATCGAGGGGATCACGCATTCC
>DASZPK010000327.1:0-4144 GCA_035550335.1 Chthoniobacteraceae bacterium
GTCGAAGGTGAGCGTGAGTTGCTTTCCCACGTCGTGAAATGCCGCCGCAAAAAGCAGGCGCTCTGTGTCGCGCTCGGCGAGATTTTCCCCGCGTGCGAGGCGGAAAGCCTCGTCGCACACCATGCGCGTGTGCGTGAGCACATCGCCCTCGGCGTGGTGATGCGCCTCCTGCGGCGTCTCCGCGAGGCCGCGCAGGCAGGGGAACCGCTCCAGCGCCGCCGGCCAGTCGATCTCGCCGCCGCTGGTGCGTGGGATGAGCGATGCGTTCATGGGATCATGCGGGGCGGCCGTCGAACGAGACGGCCCCCGGGGTTTTTGCGAGCCCGTTGGGAACCACGGGCTTCGCCATCCAGAACTGGTCGGTGGCCACGTGGTTCGAGCGCACGCACTTGCCCACCACGCGCTTCCATTCCCCGGCCTTGATCGCGCGCGTCACGCGAACCACAGCCCCCTCGTGCGTCGCCGGGTCGAGGCCCATCGTGATGTCGCGGATCGTTTTCTCGTTCCACAATCCGCGCCAGAGCGCCGGCACATGCGGCAGCCCGAGCATCCCGCAGTAGGAAACCGTGGTGTCCCAGTCGAGGGCGCCGCCCCGCTCCCAGATGTTAAACACTGTAAAATAGCCCGGCAGCGCGTCGTAATGCAGCGAGTGCTCGGCAAAAAGGTTCTCGCCGCAAATCCGGAAATCGTCCGGGATCTCGTGCGCGATGCGCCCGTGGAGCGCCTTCACCCAGTCGCGCGAGGGATGATGCTTGCTGTCGAGGCTGCGCGCGTGGATGTAATCGCGGTACATCGTCGTGTTCTCGCCATCGAGCTTGAGGGTGGCCACGACTTCCTCGCCCTCGAACCCCGCGAGGCTCGCGAGCAGCCGGTCGTCGTTCTGCAAATTCGGCGACCATGGGAAATGGAGCGTGCGCGGATATTTGCACCACGGCAGGAAATCGCCCAGCACGCCGCCCGCCGCGAGCAATTCCTGCACGTCGCGCTCGTAAAACAATTCGCCGCGCAACCGCGTTCCGTTCGGCAGGCAGGGCGAGCCCCATTTGTCGTAGGCGAGTTCCGGATCGAGATGTTCCGGCAGCACGATGCGCGCGATCCCCGCCGCCTCGCGCAGGGCTGCCGGCGGGAGCGTCGTCTGCCCGGCCTTGATGCGGCAATCCGCGCAGAGCGCCACCGCGTTTTCGGGAATGTCCGCTGCCCCCTC
This sequence comes from Chthoniobacteraceae bacterium, assembly GCA_035550335.1. Lineage (GTDB taxonomy): Bacteria > Verrucomicrobiota > Verrucomicrobiia > Chthoniobacterales > Chthoniobacteraceae > DASZPK01. The sequence continues at coordinate 1,205 of DASZPK010000327.1, forward strand.
CTCCCACAGCCTGCGGTCGATCAAATGATACACGGCCACGCCGCGCGTCCCCGCGCAAAAGACGCAGCGGTTCCCATCCCGCTCCAAGACGGCGCGGCGAAAGGAATCCGGAATGCTCGCAGGGGCGGCGTTCATGCCTATACTGCTGCCGCCGCCGGCCCCTCACTGCAAATGTTTTCTGCGCGAAGCCGGCGCTATTTCGACGGCGCGAAGGGCTGCGCGAAACATTGCGCGTCCTTTTTGTAGGCGATCCAGACGGTGTGTGTTTTCGGGTCGACCGTGATGTCGCCGGTGCCGTTTTCATCGGGCACATCGCCGAGCGCGGTGAGCTTGCCGGAATCGACTCTCACCACGGAAATCTTCCCCTGGCGGCTCGCGCAATAGGTGATGCGCAGGTCGGGGTCGTAACACATCTCGTCCACGCGCTCGCCGGTGACCGCGGTGTCCGTGATTTTCCCGGTGGTGCGATCGAAGAGGAGCAGCTTGCCCGCGCAAGCGACGAGGAGGCCGTTCTCGGGCACGACCGCGATGCCATGCGGGCCCTTGTCGGGCGCGCAGGGCCATGCCGCGGTCACCTTGTTCGTGGCGGGGTCGATCACGGCGATGGTGTTGGTTCCCTTCACCGCCTGGTAGAGATGCTTGTAATCGGAATCAAAAGCGAGGTCCTCCACGCCGCTGCCATCCACCTTGATGGTATCGGTGATTTTTTTCGCGGCGGGATCAATCACCCACACTTCGCCGGCCTTGTCGTTGCACTCGTAGGCCATGCCGTTGTTCGGGTCGTAAGCGATCAGGTCGGTGTCGGAGGGGACGGGCACACTGCCGCTGACCTCGAGCTTGGCCGAGTCGACGATGACCATGCGCCCCGGGTCGTTGCCGCTCACGTAGTAGCTGCCGCGTTTTACATCCGTTGCGGCGTCCTGCGACGTGGTGTCGGGGATCGTTTTCAAAAGCTTTTTCGTGGCGACGTCAAACACGTCGAACGATTTGTTCCCCTCGTGCCCGAGCAGCAGGCGGTTCCCGGCCGCGTCGAACCGGATGAAATCGTATTTATCCTGCGTGCCGGGCAGCAGGACGGGATCGCCCGCGTTCAACGGGGGGGACGGCGGCTGGACGGCGGGCGCCTGCGCGGCAAGCGCCGGGGCGAGCAGGATGGCACAGAGCGAAATGGCAGAGGGAACGGGAAGTTTTGGAATCATACTTTGTGTTACTTTGTTTGGTTTGGAAGGGAATGCGCGGATGGCCGCGTGGAAAAAATTCAACGCGTTCGGCCCCGGGGATGCAACGCTATAGTCGATTATGACTAAATTGTAATTTTTCGCCGGCCCGCCTCCGCGCCGGCGTAAACAGAGGGGATGTGCATGGTTGCGACATTTCCCCGGATCGCGCTTAACGATTCTTAACCGTAGATTAACACTCCATTTCTTGCCGTTTCGGCGGACATGCCGGAAAATGGCGCGCATGAAAAAGTTGCTTTTACTCCCGTTTGTCGCGTGTGCGATTTTCGTTTTGGCCCTTTTGGTCTCCAGCCCCGCATATTCGCGCGGCGGCGGGGGAGGAGGTGGCGGCGGCGGGGGCGGGGGACGCGGATTCGGAGGCAGAGATAATGGATACGGCCAGGAAGCGCCCACGCCGAAGCCGACTCCCACACCCACCCCGGCGCCGGCTCCCGTGCAGGGCGTCATCAGCAATGTCACTGCTTTCGCGGTTTCCATCAAGACCAACCCGCAGGCCATGGACCAGACTTACAAGGTTGGATTTCAAACCACCATCACGGTGAACAACGTCCCGTCCACGATCGGCGCGCTCAAGCCCGGCATGATCGCGACCATCACGCCTGCGGCGGATAATATTTACGCCACCTCGATCGTGGCCAGCCTCCCGGCCACGGTGGCGGTGGCAACGCCCGCGCCGCATCCTCCCGGATCCTCGAGCCCGCAGCAGCAACCGCCGCCTTCCGCTTCCACGCTGCCGCCGGGCTCCGCGCCCTTTGGCACGGCGCATCCGATCCCGTAAGGCTGTTTATAAACAGCGGCTGCAAGGCGACTGGTCGAATGCGAACGGTTTTGGAAATCCGCGCCTACTTTTGCGAATCGTAGATGTCTTTGATCTCGTTCGCGGAAAGCGGGCGGTTGAAGACGGTCACCTCGTCGATGGTGCCGATGAACGTCGCCACCAGGCCGCCGTCCGGCCTCGCCCCGACTCCGAAGCCGGTGCCGAATTCGAAGTGTGTGTCGAAATTGTTCGCGGGGAACGCCACGCCATCGAGGTAAAACACAACCGTGCTTCCTTTTTTCGTCACGGCGATGTGATGGAAATCCTGGTCGTTGATCTTGCACGGGGAGAATACGGCGTTGATGCCAACTTTGCAGAGGTAGATGCTGCCGTCCCGATGCAGGCCCATGCCGTACCCGTTCTGGCCGCAAGTCGCGACCACGCCATCCTCGATGAAATTGGAGACTTTTTCGAGGCTCCCGCGTTTGATCCACGCTGAAATGGTGAAATCCTGCAGGTCCATGTTGGCCGGGTTTTTCACGAGTATCACCTGCCGGTCGGTGAAGCTCATCGCACCGCCAACCTTGCCCTCCTTGGTGTAGGTGGGGGCGCCCTGTATCTCGCCGTCGTTGCCGGAGCCGCTCGTGTCGGTGACCTTCGCGCCGTCGTCGGAGTCGAAGGAATAATGGAGCACCACGCCCTCGGGCAATCCGTGGATGCCGCCGCGCCTGACCTGCACGCGCGCGATTTTTTCCACCGGGATGGAGGCCTGGCCGAAGATGGTCTTCACGGCGATGGCACTGTCGCCAAGCTGGCCGCTGAGCTGGTCGCCATTGACAAAATTGATCTGCGCGGCGTGGGTGGCGGCATCGAACTCGATCGAGCGCACGTTGGAAAGCGTGACGCTCATCTCCGCGTATTTCGTATCGACCTTGATCTTTTCGG
>DASZPK010000328.1:0-7658 GCA_035550335.1 Chthoniobacteraceae bacterium
CGTCATGCATGCCCTCCCGTTGTAAACCGTCACCTCCACATACTGCGCCGCCGCGAGGCAATTCCCCCACATCCTCGCGTTTTTCACCGCGCTCCACGCGATGCACGGCATGCTCCCCTGGACCTGCGGCAGCAGAAAACCGAACATCTCCAGCGGATTCAGGCTCCCGATATCGAGGTGATTACCCTCCGGGTTGAATCTGCTGAACCCCAGCGTCCCCAATTTTCGATACAACAATTGGTAATTCTTCCCGTCGAATGCCCGCTCCTCGTCATAATTGCTGCTGCCATCGAATTCCGTGATGACGCTTGAATACCAATACTTGTCGTCCCTCGCCACGAAATGCAGTTCCGACGTGCGCCCTCCCGTCATCTTCATACTCCTGGCATACTTGCTGTAAATCTGCCTGAAGATTTCGGTCTCCGTAACCTGGTGGGTGCTTTGAAAATCGACGCTCTTGCACTGCGCGAGCACGTTTTCGATGGAAGCGAAAGCTTGCTCCACGACTTGTCTCGTCCCCGGCGCGGTGCTCTTTTCCTGTCCCGCCGAATGGTTTGTCGCCGTTGCCGAAAAAGTCGAAGCGATCAAACCCAAAACCGCAATTTTCCGAAGCGGGATGTTTTTCATATCGGTCGATCAATTCCCCTGGTCGGACACGATGGTCGCGGTCGTCAGGAAAAAGATGAGCTTCCCTTTCGCGGTCACGCTTCTCAGCCCGCCAAAGATGACCGACTGCCCCGACGAGACCGTGGTCGAAACAGTCATCTTTCGCGTGGAAAAAAACGGCTGCAAGACACTGTTGCCACCCGGGTACACCGGCTTCATCGGCATGGGCTCCTGCGAAGCGAATTCGTCCATGCCGGGCGGCGCCTTGATGAACTTCCCATTGTTGTCCTCCCCGTAGGTCATGAAACCGAGGAATGTCACGATCTGCGGCGCCATATCGAGCTGGATCCGCCCGTTCTGGGCCATCTTCGGCTCCACCTCCAGGGTGACCCCTGTGTTGCGCGTTTCAAACGCGGTCGGCATCGGCTTTCCCGTTTTCTTGTTGGTGTCGAACTCGGTGGGGTAGCGAAACTCGCGCACCACCTCCACCACCGCGCGCTGGCCGGTCCGCGTCGTCACGCTCGGCGCGGAGAGTAGCTTCATCGACGTCGCCTTGTTAAGCTTTGCCAGCAGCGCCTCCACAGACGCCGGATCCAACAGGCCGCCGCCGGGCGATGATTTCGCGCCGGTGATCGCCGCCTCGTCCCCCGAGGTTTCCTTGTAGCCGATTTGCTTCGCATCCATCCCGCCAAGCAGGTCGATCAGCCCGAGCTTCTTCGCATCCGCATCGGAAATTTCAAAAAAATCCATCTTCACCGCCACCAGCGGCCCGGCTGCCTTCGGAGCCTCTGCGGGCGTGAGCATGACTTGCGTCGTCGTGGTCCTCGATGGTTGCGGTTGCTGCTCTTGCGCCGCGGTGCGCCCCGTGGTTATCACCACCACCGCCACGGCTGCGATTCCCGCCGCCGCGATCCCCCTCCAAGCCGGCACCGCGCGAAATTCTCCGATGCCCAGGATGCGGGCGCGCAATCCCCGCCTGCTGGATGCCATCGCCAGCACACCGGCCGTTCTCGTTCCCGGCCGCAAAAACTGCACCGTCTTCATCAAGGTCGCGCCGTAACCCGCCTGGCTCGACCCTGCGCGGGAGAGCACCCACGCATCACACGCCATCTCGCGGTCCAGACGCGCCGCGCGCGTCGCGAGCCAAACCAGCGGATTGAACCAATGGAGGCATTGTGCAAATGCGAAAAGCCATTGCACCGCGAGGTCGCCCCGGTCCGCATGCCCGATCTCGTGCAGCATCACATTGCGCAACTCCTCGTCCGTGAACTGCGCCGGCCAGTCGCGCGGCATCCAAATTTGCGGGTGGAAGACCCCCGACAGTGTGGGGATGCGCAGCGCGTCCGTCGTCTTCAACCCCACCCCGCGCCGCCATTCCATCGGGATTGATTCAAAAATGTTTAACAACCGTTCGTCTGTCGCATCCGACACCCCCATCCGAAGCCGGCGATTTTGCCCCCACCGTCGCACGAGCATGGCCAGCCCCGCGGCGACTCCTGAGAGCCAGGCAATGGTCAATATTTCGGCGGATGAAATCCCTGTCCGGACCTTCGGGACAGATGGCGCAACGATTTCGGTGTTCCTGGCCATGTCGCCTTGCGGAAAACTCACGCGAATTTTCAATGCCCCCGCGGCACCCTGCGCCGGAGCCTGTTCGTGCCACCGGTTGAAGAGGCTCCAGCGCGATTCCACCGGCCATGGCGCGAGCAGTCGCACGAGAATCGCCACCCACATCACGCAAAGCCACCTGCTGCCAATTGCGCGCCGCAACAGCGGCCGCAGCGGCAGGAATATGGCGATCGACGCGGAGACGAGCAGGCTCGTGATCGCAAGCCCTTGGATCGGGATTTGGGGGATGTTCATTTTTTACGTCCTTTACCGGTGCGTTGTTGAAGGAGTTTTTGGAGTTCGGCAATTTCCTCGTCGGTGAGGTCCGCGCGCTCGCAAAAGTGCGCCAGCAGCGGCCCCATCGCCCCGCGGAAGATGCGCTCAAGAAACGATTTCCCCACGCACTGCTCGCGCGTGAAAAGAGGGACATAGACATTCGCCTTGCCCTCCCGGTGGACCCCCAGGATTTTCTTTTCCACGAGCCGCGTGAGGAAGGTGTTCACGGTTTTGGGATGGCTTTTGACCTTCCTGTCCAGGGTCTCGTAAATCTCGGCCGCGGTGCCGGGCTCGCCCCGGCTCCACACGATTTCCATGACCTCCCACTCGGCGGGGGATATTTTTTTGTCTTTTTTTGGCATAGATTTCCTACGTTTGTAGTCCTTTTTCCTACATTTGTAATTTTAAGCAAGAAAAAAATCTTTTGGAGATTCGAAACTACTGGATTTTTTTCGCCTGCGTGATGTGCGGGTCGCGCAGGTAGATCGGCTCAAGCTGGCCGCGGGCGATGATGCCGCGGCCGGATACCGCGAGACGCGCGAGGCGTTCCGCGGAAGGCGTGCCGGTTTGCGCGTTGGTAAAAATTTCGATCGGCTCCGCTGTGAAGACCGGCACGTCGGCGTGGGAGGCAAGAGCGGACCGGAGTTGCTGCTCGTCGAGCAGCATCGGCCCCGCAACGCATTCGCCGCGGTCGATCAACGCGAAATAAAAACTGGAGCGGCGGGCATCGCCGATGGCGATGTATTTTTCCGAGTCGGTTTCGATGGCGAGGAGGGATGGGATGCCGAGCAGTTCCGCGCCGCCTGCGAGTTCCAGGCCGGTGGCAGCCGCGATGGAAATCCGGACGCCGGAGTAGGACCCTGGGCCAAGTCCGATGGCGATTTGGTCGTAATGAGGCGCGGCTTTTCGCGCGCGTTGCAGGCAAGGGAACAAATGCGTGCCGAGGGCGCGGTCGGCGGCGAATTGTTCGGAAAACAACAGGCGCCCATTTTCAACGACGGCCACGCTGCCGCGCACGGTGGAGGTTTCAATGGCGAGCGTGATCACGGTGTTTCGATCTCCCGCAAATCCCCGTCGAGCACAAGCAGCCGCACCCAGCGCGCTTCCCCGGGGACCAGCTCGGCGAATTTGTCGGCCCATTCGATCACGGTCACGCCATTGCCGGAGAGATATTCGTCGAGACCGATCTTGAGCGCCTCGTCCGGCGAATCGAGGCGGTAGAGGTCGATATGGAAGAGCGGGAATTTTCCGCCGGGATGTTCGTGGATGAGCGTGAATGTCGGGCTGGTGACTTCCTGCGCGATGCCGAGGCCGGCGGCGATTCCTTTCACGAGCTGGGTCTTGCCCGCGCCGAGGTCGCCCGCGAGCGCGAGCACGTCCCCCTTGCGCAGCGTCGCGGCGAGCGTGCGGCCAAAATCGAAAGTCTCCGCCGGGCTATGCGTAATGGTCGAAGCCATGCGTGGATTTCAAATTGCCGATTTCAGATTTTAAATTGGAAACCAGCGCGCCGATGCGGGTGAGCGGGAGTTTGGGGAAGCGCTTTTTCCAAGCGGATTCGAGCCGCTTGGTGTCGCGCGGATGAATTGCGAAGAGCAGTTCGTAATCTTCGCCGTCGGCCAGGGCGTGGCGGGTGGTGCACCCGGGGGTGACCGGGATTTTTTCCTCGTGGACGAGGAAGCCGCACCGGCTGGCCTCCGCGAGGCGCGGGAGGTCGGAGCCGAGGCCATCGCTGAGGTCCATCATGGCATGGAGTTGGAAATGCTGCGTAAGCCAGCGGGCCTCGGCGATGCGCGGCGTGAAAGCAAGGTGCCTGCCGCGGATGGAACCGCCAAGGCGGCCGGTGACGTAGAGCGCATCCCCGCCGCGGGCGCCGGAGCGTGTTACACAACGTTTTCGCTCGACAACCCCGGTGAGCGCCACGGAGCAGAAGAACGCTCCGGGCGAGCGCGCCGTCTCCCCACCCACGATGACGACGCCAAATTTCCCCGCCGCCTCGCGCAGCCCGGCGTAAAATCCCTTCAGCCATGCCACGCGCATCGTGGCCGGCGCCGCGATTGTCACGAGCGCGTGCGACGGCTCGCCGCCCATTGCCGCGATGTCGCTCAAGGCGCGCGCGAGCGCCTTCCAGCCCACTTTGCGCGCCGGCGCGGTTTTCAGAAAATGCACCCCCTCGATGATACAGTCGGTCTTGAGCAGGGTCCATCGCGCGGCGGATTTCGCGCCGATCACCGCGCAATCGTCGCCGATGCCCACGCGCACATCGGCCCTGCGCGCGGGGAGCGCGCGGGTCAGTTCGCGCACGAGGCGGTCTTCACCGTAGCCGGCGAGTTTCATGTTGCGGGAGCCAGGGGATGATAATACGCGTACATCAGCGAGCAAAAATTAAAAAGGCTGTGCATCCCCATGTTCACGAGGATCGAGCCGGTAAATTCGTAGGCGAGCGTGAGGCAGATCGCGAGCAGGAACAAACCCGGCAGCGCGGGGAGCGATTGATGGATACAAGCGAAAAGCGCTGCATTGAGGACAACGCCGGCGGCCACGCCGATGTAGCGCTTCAAGATTCCATGGAAATAACCGCGAAAAATCAGTTCCTCGGTGAGCGGCGCAATGAGCGTGGCGGTCAAAAACATATAAGCGACGGCGCGGTGGTCGTGTTTGCGCACGGCATCGGAAAAGAATTGCATCAGCTCCTGCGGCTGCGGCTCGGCGCCGTGCAGCTTTTGCAGTACCAGGTCCACGATGATTCCGACCAAAAGCAGGAGCGGGTAAGCGGCGGCCAGGAGCGCGACTGAGAAGGCCGGGACCTTGAACGGATTCATCGCGTTCAAGCCGAATTGGGCGGCTAGGTCGAATCTGCGGAAGAACATGAACGAGCAAAGGAACGTCACGAGAGTGAGATAAACGACCGCGTTCGCGATGAGGTCGGAATCGTGAATCCCCTTTTCTTTCGCCGGCGGCAGAAAGCAGGGAAGGATGAAAAACAAGGCAAGCAACGCGCCCACGACCACGTCGGCGAGGTCGAAATTTTTCACGGGCACCTTCCCCCCACCGGCGGCGACGCGACCGGCGATCAGGATGTACATGGCCACGGATACGACGGCCAGGACCAAGAGAATGACGGGAAACGCGGAATCCAAAAGTTATTGCGCGTAGAAATCCGGCAGCATGTAAGCCCTGCCCGGCTCCAGCGGGAAAAGTTTCTGGGTGAGGTTCACCTCGATCTTCGACTCGGCGGAGGACTGGCTGGTCTGGCCGAGCATGTTGAAGAGTTTTCCGAAGGCGAACGAGGGCTGGTAGAGCACGGCCTCCGCGCCGGGGGCATTGCCGAGATCGCGCGCCTTGTTGATCGCGTCCTCGATTTCACCAAGGCCGTCGATGAGCTTGTCATCGAGCGCGTCCTTGCCGGAAATGACACGGCCATCGGCGATGCCGTTGCGCAACTGGTCGACCGGGAGCTTGCGCTCATCGGCCACCACCTGCACGAATTTGCCGTAGGTCTCCATGACCATGTTCTGGACGTAATCTTTTTCCTCCTGGGTCATGTCGCGCGCGCCGTTCAGCATGTCCTTGAACTTCCCGCTCTTGAACACCTCCGGCGCGAGCCCGATTTTTCCCATGAGCTGCGAGTAATTCACCGTCTCGATGATCACGCCGATGCTGCCCGTGAGCGAGGTGTCGCTCGCCATCAAATAGCTCCCTCCGCACGAAACGTAATACCCGCCCGACGCCGCGAGCGAGCCCATGTAAATGACCACCGGTTTTTTCGCGCGCGCCTTGCGCACCGCGTTGTAAATCACGTCGGATGCGGTCACTTCGCCGCCGGGCGAATCGACATTGAGCACGATCGCTTTCACGCGCGAATCGTCGAGCGCCTGTTGAAGGCCGATCTTGATGTCATCGACCATGGTCGGCCCCTCGGTCCCTTTGATCGAGGAACTGATGACACCGCGCAGGTTGATGACAGCGATCTTGTCGGGCTTGGTGCCCGAGCCGGGCTGGAGCAGTTGCTCGGAGAACTTGGGCAGCTCCATGTCTTCGGTGGATTTGTTTGCGATCCCGAGCATGAGGAGAATGTTCAAAAGTCCGCTCAGGCAGAGGAGTACGAGAAGCACGATACCGATGCAACCCCAGCGATTTTTCATAGTCTGCGAAGGTGGCCCAGAAAGCGGCGCAAGACAAGAGCAATCCCTTCTCCCGGTTCAACGTTCAATGTTCAACGTTCAAGGTTGTTTCGAACTCGCGCTTTCATTGATTCGCTGGCTTTCGAGGCACAGAAAGCGCATGTTAGCTGCATGATCGTTTCGTGCGATGAGATGAAGGCGCTCGAGAAGCGCGCGTTTGCAGGGCGCGTGACCGCGGAAGCGCTCATGAATGAGGCGGGACGGAAAATCGCGGAAGCGGTCCATCAATTTTTTCCGATGGCCGGTGATTGTGCCGTATGGTTTGGAAAAGGAAACAATGGGGGTGATGCCCTCGTTGCGGCGCGACACTTGAAAACATGGGGATGGAATGTGACGGTCAGCCACCCCTTCCCGCCGGAAAGCTGGTCTGAACTTACGCGAAAGAAATTTACCGCGTTTGTCGGGGTGCGCGAAGGACAAGTGCCTGCGGGGATCGTCACGCGGCAGCCGCTCATCATTCTCGACGGTATCCTCGGCACCGGTGCAGGAGGGGCGTTACGCGAACCGGTGCGCGGCGCGGCGCGGGAGATCAACCAATTACGCGCGCGCTCGGATGCGCAGATATTCGCGATCGATCTCCCGACCGGCCTCGATGGCGATACGGGCGCGGCGGATGCGGATTGCGTGGTGGCCGATTTCACACTCACGATCGGTTTTGCGAAGAAAGGGCTCGTTGCGGATGGCGCGGCGAATTACGTGGGCCGGCTCGCGGTGCTGCCACTGGAGAAACTATCGGCGCTGCAGGGCGGCGCGCGCGGGGAGGAAATCGTGGCCACGGGCGAATCGCTCGCAGGCTTGCTGCCGCGCCGGAAGTTTGACTCGAACAAGGGGGACTACGGGCGTGTGGGAATCATCGCCGGCTCCGTCGGCGCCACGGGCGCGGCGGTGATGTGCGCGTCCGGGGCATTGCGCGGCGGCGCGGGGTTGATCACGCTTTTTGTGACGCCGGACATTTACCCAATCGTCGCGGGAGCATGCCCGCCGGAG
>DASZPK010000329.1:0-7747 GCA_035550335.1 Chthoniobacteraceae bacterium
ACGAGCGCGGTGGCGCCGACTTTCAGCGCTGTGGCGAAAGGGCTCACGTTGGAATCGCCGATGAGGAGATGGAGCCGGCGGTATTTGCGGTAGTCGGCGAGCGGCTCGTCGCGGGCGTTGATGATCGCGCGGTTGAATTGCACCCACTGGTAAACGTCGTTCACGATGTGGTCGGCGCGCTGGCTGATCTGGAAATCCACAGGCGTGCCGCCATCGCCGGGCAGCTCGAAATCGAACGCGAGCGGGTTTGCCTGCCCCACCCTCCCCGCGCCGGTGAAAATCTGGCGCGTGGCGAGGAAGGCGAGCAGCGTGCCGAGGATTTCGGGGTGGAATTGCAGGTCGCGGCGCATCAAATAATTCTCGTGGCAGCCGAAGGTCGCGCCGGTGTGGTGGTCGATGTTGTTTTTGAGGAATGAGACGCGCTGGGCGGCGCCCATTTCGTCGATGGCCGATTGCAGGAGCATGTCGCCGGCGATATCGTAGGCGACCATGTCGCGCAGCGAGAGGCACTCGGGAGAGGCGTATTCCATGTGGCCCATGTCGATGTAAATGCGGCCGCCGTTGAGCAGGAAACCGCCGTTGCCGGGCGGCTCCTCGTAGTCGCGATAATGGAGATCGATCACGCCGACGCGCGATTTTTTGAAAAGGTGGTTCCTCACCCGCACCGGCCAGGTGTCCGAGCTCCCCTGCGGCTCGTCATCGGCGACCAGGCAGCCATATTCCGTCTCAAGGCCCGCGATCCGGTTCATGAAAAATCAATTTCCTCCATCGGGGGCGGCTCCGCAAGCCGGAAGTCGGCGGGGGTCACAAGCGCATTGCCAACGGCGGGGCCGGCGCACTACACTTGGAGCATGAAGAACCCCCCGTTTCGCAGCCCGCGGTCGAAGGTAGGCGGGATTTATCATTTCGGCCGGTTGATCGACAAAATCCGCCTGAAGCTCAAGGGCAAGCTCCCCGCCGAGTATCTCCCCAATCTCGGGTTGATGAACGGGCTCGACGGGCATTGCTGCGGGTTTCTCGGGATCGAGTTCACCGACCTTGTGGAGCGGCTCAAGGAGCCGGGGACCGATGAGGAAATCCTGGAGTGGTGCTATTCGAAGGGAACGCGGCCAAACCCGGTGCAGATTTCCATTTGGAACGGGTTTGCCGAGAAATTCGGCTGGCGCGATTCGGCGGCAGCGTTTGTGGCGAAAGTCAAAAAAGAAGACGGGCTCCAGGACAACAGCGAGCTCATGACGACCTTCGACATTATCGACGTGCGCGAGGGGCGCACGGGGAAGAACAGCGCGTAGTTTTCGCGGCTACGCGGCGTGGTAAAGGATCCGGCCGCACTGCTCGCAGCTCTCGATTTCCTTGCCGGCCTTCACGCGCACCGAGGTTTGCGTGGTGATTTTCATGTGGCAGCCCATGCAGACTTCGTGTTCGAGCGGAACGACCGCAAGGTCGCCTTTGCTCGCGAAGAGCCGTTCGTAGCGGCTCAGCAAATCCTCGTCGATGCCCGCGGTGAGTTTGGCGCGGTCGGCTTCGAGGCCCGCGAGCTGGTCGGCCAGGGCCTTGGTTTTCGCGTCGATGTCGGCAAGCTGCTGGTTGAGCTGGCTCTTGGCTTTCGCACTCTCCTGCTCAGTGGCGATGTTCGCGACGCGCTGCTTTTCGATTTGGTCCATGATGTCGAGTTCGCGGTCCTCGATGCTCTGGATGTCCGCCTCGGCATGCTTGATTTCGTTGCCAAGCGCCTGGAATTCCTCGTTTTTCCGGGTCTGGAATTGCTGGCCCCTGAACTTCCCGATCTGGTCGCGTTTTGCTTGCGCATCGACCTCGAGCTTTTTCTTTTCGACCTCGAGATTTTTCGCGAGTTGCTTTTGCGATTCGAGATGCGCGGCGTTGGCGACGAGCCTCTCCTCGACATCCTTGCGCTCCTCGGGAGCGACTTTGAGTTCAATTTTCAGTGTGCGGATTTTGCGGTCGCAATCCTGGAGGACGAGGAGTTGTTCGATTTCGGGCAGCATTTTTCTGGGTTCGAAAATATGGGGAGGATTTGCGCCAATAGCCAGCGCTTTTTGCAAGGAGCATCATCGCCGCGTTATTTGAAATGTTTCATCAACCACGGGAGTGCGGCGAATGTCGCGGCATCGAAGCACCCGTGCGCGATGACCGCCGGCCAGATTGAGCGATGACAAACCATGATGACACCGAGGGCAATACCGAGCAGCCCGGCACTGACCGCGGCCAGCGGTCCCATTGGGAGATGGGCCGCGCCAAACGGAACCGCGGCTATGCACACCGCCATAATCTGGCCGCCGCGGGACCCGAATGCGCGGGGCCAGATCGAACGCATCCCGGCGAGAAATGCCGAACGCCACAACTCCTCGCGAAGCCCTGCCACCACGAAACTGGCGAATGTAACTGTCAGCCAAAAATAGGCCGGGTCGTTGGCCATCGCGGCCATATCGACGAGCGTGGTGGGATCGGGCTTGTGCATTTTCACAAAGCTGTCCAGGGAATCCACGGACCAAATGTGGGTGGCCATTAAAACAATGGCCACCGCTGCCAGCACAACCGAGAGCACAAGCCCGACGGCAATGCGAATGGCGAAGGAATAGCCGATTCCCAGCCACACCGGCAACAACTTGCCGCGCCATCGCAGCAACAGGTCGTCGCGCGTGGCCTTGGAAATCCAGCACGCCAGCCCGAGGACGGCTCCAAATACCAGCAGCTCGGTTCCGCAAACGAGCAGGAGCCCGCGGGCGCCATGGAGCAAGGCGGGGGTGTGGCTTGGCTTGCGCTGCATTCCCAAAAACCCGATGAGAACGATGTAGGCTGTGACGAGCAGGAGGTGGATCGACCAGCGCGCGCGGGAGGCAGGGATTGGTATATTACCGGGGAGCGGGGGCGGGGTTTGCATCAATAAATTTCCACCGGCGAGCGCTTCCCGTCCTCGGGGCTGCGGTGCGCTGCGGCCTCGGCGCCGAGCACGGCGATGCGCAGGGTCAACACCTCGGCATCACGCCGCCGGAATTCCTCCTCGGAAAACACATCGGGCGGCGCGAGGCGTTTTTTGAATCGCGCCACGGATTGCAAGGCGCGGTCGATTTGCGCGTGCGGGAGGCGGCCTAGAATCGCGTGCGCTTCCTCGACGTTGGCGATGCGGTGGCAGATCATGGCGAGGTCGTTCCCGGCCTCGATGGCGAGGCGCAGGGTTTCCCCGAGGCCGTAGTGGTTGAGGATCGCCCCCATGTCGAGGTCGTCGGTCATGACGAGGCCGTCGTAGCCGAACTCGCCGCGCAGCAGGCCCGTGATGACCTTGTGCGAGAGCGACGAGGGCGTGCGCTTGTGCTCGAGGCTCGGGTAGAAGCCATGGGAGATCATCATGCTATCGACCTTGTTTGAAAAGTGTTTAAACACCGCGAGCTCGTGCGCGTCGAGTTCGGCGCGGGTGCGCTCGATGGTGGGGAGCTCGTGGTGGGCGTCGATCTTCGCCGCCGAATAGCCCGGGAAATGCTTGCCGCAACTGAGGATTCCCCCACCCTGCAATGCGGCATTGAACGCTTCCGCATTGCGGATGACTTGCGGCACGTCCTTGCCGTAGCAGCGGCCGCGGAGCGAATTGTCGGCGTCATCATCAAACGAAATGTCGAGCACGGGGCAAAGATCGAGGTTGAAGCCGAAGATGCGCAGCAGCGACGCGGTGATTTCGCCATGGCGCTGGATCAAGGCGATGTCGTCCTTGTCGCGGAGTTGCTGGGCGTTCGGCGGCTCGTTGCCGATGAGTTTGAGGCGCGAGACGCGGCCCCCTTCCTGGTCGATGGTGATGATCGGCTCGACCTGGCTCAGGTCGCGCAGGTCGTCGATGAGTTTCCGGAGCTGGCCCGGGGACTTGATGTTGCGCCCGAATAAAATAAATCCGCCGGGCTGGATGTGGCGGAATACGCGCGCGGTCTCGACATCGAGTTCCGTGCCGGGCACGCCGGTGAGGAGCAACTGGCCAACGGAAGAATCATCCATGGCCGCAGACTAGATTCGCTGCGCGGCGAATCCCAAGACAAATTTTCTCCTGTGGCGGATAACGGCGGGTCAACGCCAGCCGATGCAGCCGGGATAATGTCCCACGCCGACGAAGACCGTCATCGTGACATCCTTTGAGAGCTTGAAATCCTTGTGGAGTTCGGCCTCGGAAAACATGCCGCTGTCGTGCTTGAGTCCCTTGCCGAAGGTCGACACGTAACCGACAGTCGCGCTTCCGTGGAAATCGAGGTTGGCGAGATCGGTCGAGAGATCGACTTTTTTCGCGGAGTCGGCGAGGGCTTTTGCGTCCTTGTCCGAAGTCGACGTTGAGGAGTTGGTGGCGGTGTCACCCGCACGGGCGAAAGCGCCGGCGGCGAGAAATACGGCCATGGTCAGCGAGGCAAAGACGAAACGATTTTTCATAGGTTCCTCCGGGTTCCGGAATTCATACACCAACCAAGACGGCTTGTCATGCTGAAACATTCATTTTAATTGCGCTGGAGGGGCGGCAGTTGACCTGCGGGGAATCGTTCCATAAAGTCACGGGTAAATGATGCCCTCCTTTTCAACGAAGATTTTTCACGCGATCATTGCCGCGCTGATGTTGTTTGCGGGAGCCGCACGGGCCGAGGTCGAGCTCGGCATCGATGTGCTCCAGAAAATGGATTACGCGCCGCTGCGCGGAAAACGCGTGGGGCTCGTCACGAACCAGACCGGCGTGAATTCCAACGGCGTGCGCACGCGCGTGCTTCTTGCACACGCGGCGGGGCTGAAGCTGGTGGCGCTCTTCACACCCGAGCACGGCCTCGACGGCACGGAAGAGGCGGGCAAATACGTCGCCTCGCGCCGCGACCGCGTCACCGGGCTCCCCGCCTATTCGCTTTACGGCCCGACGCGCAAGCCGACGCCGGAGATGCTCCGCGGAATCGATGTGCTGGTTTACGACATGCAGGACATCGGCAGCCGCAGCTATACCTACATCAGCACCATGGTCAAATGCATGGAGGCGGCGGGCGAAAACAATATCGAGTTCATGGTGCTCGATCGGCCGAATCCGCTCGGCGGCCTGCGCGTGGAAGGGCCGCCGATCGAGCAGCAGTGGATGTCGTTCGTCGGTCCCCTGCCCGTCCCTTACATCCACGGCATGACCGCGGGAGAGCTTGCGAAAATGGCGAACTCGCTCGGCTGGACGGCAAAGCGCTGCAACCTCTCGGTGATCGCGATGCAGGGGTGGCAGCGGCAAATGATCTGGCAGGACACAGGGCTGCGGTGGGTGGCGACGTCGCCGAATATCCCGCATGCGGATTCGCCATTCTATTACATCTCCACGGGGCTTGTCGGCGAACTGGCGGGGCTGGAAATCGGATGTGGCGGGCCGCAGCCGTTCCAACTCATCGCGACCAAGTGGCTCGATTCCCGCAGCTACACCTCCTACCTCCGCTCGCTCAACACGCCGGGGGTGAGTTTCTCGGCGTATTCGAACGGCCCGTTCCAAGGATCGCGCATCGTGATCGACCCGCGCACAACAACGAACCTCTGCGCGCTTGGCGTGTACATGCTCGCCGGGCTCGACCGTGGCACGAATATTTTCGAGGCCTCGCGCGGCGACAAGCTGCAGATGTTTTACAAGTGCTATGGCAGCGATTCCATCCGCGCGCAAATCGAGCGTGGCGTGCCGGTGAGCCGCATCGTGGCGGGCTGGACGCCGGGCATCGAGCACTTTGAAAACGCGCGCAAGCCCTATCTGCTTTATTAACGCCGCATGAGAATCGGTATTTACGGCGGCACCTTCGACCCGGTCCACAACGGGCACCTGATCCTGGCGCGCGACGCGGTCGAAAAACTCGGTCTCGACGAGATCGTGTTCATTCCCAACGCCGTGCCGCCCCATCGCGCCGGGGAGAAGCGGACGCCCGAAGCGCTGCGGTTCGAGATGGTCGCCGCGGCGGTCGCGGGCGAGACGCGTTTCAAGGCGGACGATGTGGAGATCCGGCGCGGCGGGGTTTCGTACACGATCGACACGATCCTCGCGCTCAAGGAAAAATACGCCCCCGGCGATGCGTTTTATTTCCTCGTCGGCGGGGACAACGTGCGTGAGCTTTCCTCATGGCACCGGATCGAGGAATTGAAGAAGCTGGTGACCTTCGTGGCGCTCAGCCGGGGCGATTGCGACAACGGCCACCTCACCCTGCAACTCGAGCGTCGAGTGGATATTTCCGCCACGGAAATTCGCGCGCGAGTTGCAAAAAACCTCTCCATCCGCTATCTGGTTCCAGACGCGGTGCTGGAAATCATCACCCGCAACCAGTTATACAAGGAGTAACCTTATCAAACCCCTGCAACTAGCAAAGCTTTGCGCGAAGTACGCCGCCGATAAAAAGGCGCTCGACATTATCGCGCTCGACCTCCGCGGCATCTCGAGTTTCACCGATGTGTTCGTGATCTGCTCCGGCACGTCCGAGCCGCATCTCAAGGCCATCGCCGGCGAGATCGAGGAACGCCTCAAGAAAGACCACGATGTGCGCCCCCACGGGGTGGACGGCTTTCCGCTGAGCCAGTGGATCGTGCTCGATTACAGCGATGTGATCGTGCACATTTTCCACGACCAAAAACGGATGTTTTACGGCCTCGAGGACCTGTGGGGCGACGCGAAGCGCATCAAGCTGCCGGGGGCCTAGCGATGGATATCCTCATCGAGTCGGATGTGCAATGCCCGCACTGCGGTGAAAATTACGAGACGATGATCGACAGTTCGCAGGGAGACCATAGCACGATAGAAGATTGCCCGGTGTGCTGCCGGCCGATCCAATTGAACGTGAGTTGCGAGCCGGGTGAGGTGTTCTCGGTGGAAGCGGCGGCGGGTTGAGCACGCGCACGATTTTTTATGCCCCTCCAACAAAAGGAAGCGATTGTAAAACTCCTGAGCGACGATGACCCGCTGACGGTGAATCTCGTGAAGGAGGAACTCATCAGCCAGGGGGCGGAGGCGTCGGGAGAGCTGCAAAAATTGCTGGCGGAGGAGAATGACAACGTGCGGCGGCATGTCACGCAGGTGCTGGCGGAGATCGACGCCCGCGAGGCGGCGGCGGAGCTTTCGCTGCTCTGCCCGCTTTTCCACGACGACGGGGACATCGAGCATGCGAACTGGCTGCTCGCGCGCGCGCTCCTGCCCGGGGTGCCGGTGGCGCATTATAAGCGGATGATCGACGATTTTGGCAGCGACCTCTCGACCCTGCTGCGCGACACGGGGCAGCCGCGGGAGCGGATCGGCATCATCGCGGCGTATCTCGGCATCAAGCAGGGGTTCCGCGGCAACGCGGGCGATTATTACGACCCGTCGAATTCGCTGCTTCCAGGCGTGCTCGAATCGCGCATGGGCATCCCGATTTCGCTCACGCTGCTTTACATGCTGGCCGGAGCGCGCGCGGGGATGAAGATCGAGGGCGTGAACCTGCCGGGGCATTTCCTCGCGCGGCACGAGGGCGTCATTTTCGACCCGTTCGGGCGCGGGCGGCTGATGACGCTCGGCGAATGCAACGAAATCCTCGCACGGCAAAAGCTCGCGTTTAATCCCGAGCATGTCGAGGTCGCGAGCAACCGGGTGATGCTCCGGCGGATTTTGACGAATCTCCTCTACGTGTTCCAAAACGAGGGCGAGGAGGCCAGGGCGAAATGCATGGCGGAGTGGATCCACGGGCTGGAGCGCGATTGATGAAGGTGGAGATCATCAACACGGGCACGGAAA
>DASZPK010000330.1:0-7622 GCA_035550335.1 Chthoniobacteraceae bacterium
CCTTCCTTTCGCCGCCCGTCCAGGTCGCGCCGCCACCCGCCCCGGCCAGGACCACCGCAACCTCGTGGCCGACCTACAACCCCGGCATGATGCCGCGCGGCAAGCTCATCAGCATGGATGACGCGCCGCAGCTCGCCGACCTCGGCATCGGCAACCAGCGCCTCTACGTCAACGGCCGTTTCGTCGTCACCGCCGCCAGCGATGGGCGCGCCGTGCTGCGCCCGGTCGGCTACAACGGCGCACTCACAGGCACCACCATCCGCATGGTCGTCGAGTATCCCGCCGGGGCGCGTGTCCCCGCGGAAGGCAGCCAGGTCGCGCGCGGCATTTTGCGCCCATTCCAAATCATCGACATCCGCCGCGGCAACGACGGCCAGGTGAACGTCTACGCCCGCGAAGTGACCGTGCCGGAGAACCAGGCGATCAACAATTCAACCAACTCGCCCTACTACCGCAACCGCTACGTGCAGCAGAACAGCGGCG
Source organism: Chthoniobacteraceae bacterium (assembly GCA_035550335.1). Classification (GTDB taxonomy): domain Bacteria; phylum Verrucomicrobiota; class Verrucomicrobiia; order Chthoniobacterales; family Chthoniobacteraceae; genus DASZPK01. The sequence goes on from DASZPK010000330.1 coordinate 484, forward strand.
GCGTGGACTAAGCTGTTCTCCTTGGAAGCTCCCGCTTCCCGCGAACGCGCCGCCGGCAGTCGGAGCCTGGGAACGAGTAGGCCGATACACGCCCTGCCAGCCGCGTATTTTTTCTCGACCCTCGCGGCGATTTGAATCCATCTTTGCCGGCTCATGAGTTTTTCTCCAAAATGGGCCGCGGGACTGGTGGCCGCGTTGCTGCTCGGCATCGTCTTTCGCCTCGCCTGGCCGGACGACATCGAGTACAAGATGGACGAGTTTTACACGTTCGCCAAGACGCGGAGCCTGCTCACGGGCGCTCCCCTGCCCGGCGACACCGGCTCCCCGTGGCTCGGCATGCCCACGAGCAAGGGATTCCAGAACACCGCGATGAGCCTCTGGGTCTTCTACCCGCTTGCCCTGTTGCCGGGCGCGGACACGCCGCCCGGCCTCGCGCGCGGCGTGCAGCTTTGCAACATCGCGGCCATCCTGCTGCTGCTTGCGTTTGTGTTGCGTTGTTTAAAAGACCGCGAACGGGAGTGGTGGCTCTGGGCCATCGCGCTCGTATGCGTGAATCCCTTCGCCGTGCTCTTCGAGCGCAAAATCTGGCCCCCGTGCACGCTCCCGCTGATGATGGTCGTCTTCCTCATCTGCTGGCGCTCGCGCCCGACGCGGCTGGGCGCGTTTTTCTGGGGCCTGCTCGGCATCCTCGCCGCCCAAATCCACATGGCAGGCTTCTTCTATGCCGGCGCTTTTTTCCTCTGGACGCTGGCCTATGACCGGCGCCGCGCCGCGTGGTTGTGGTGGGGAGCCGGCACATTTTTGGGGGCGATCCCGATGGCGCCCTGGCTGATTTACATGGCCCACTACATGGCGGGGACCGGCGCACAAGCGGCACAAGGAGCGCAAACATCACACGCCGCATTCATGGTGTGGAAGCGCCCCTTCACGAACCATTTTTGGGTGCAATGGATATCGGAGCCCTTCGGGCTGGGGCTGGATTATTCGCTGGGGTGGACCGATTTCTTCAATTTCCTCCGCCACCCCTTCATTGGGTCGCACGCCACCTACGGCGTGGCGCTGTTGCAGGTGGCTGCCCTTTTCCTCGCCGTTTGCATCCTGGGAGCGGGGTTCCGGCATTGGTGGCAAAACCGCGCCCGCTGGCGTGAGAACTGGAAAAACGATCATGCCACATTCACCCCGGCGGTGTTGCAAGCGGGCTTCTGGTTTTACGGCATCCTGCTCACCATCTCGTTTCTCCGCTTTGAACGGCACTATCTCATCGTCGCATTCCCGCTCGTGCTCCTCTGGGCGGCAAAGATCGCGCTTCCGGCCGATGCCACGGATAAACGATGGTCCGCGGGCCGCCGCCTGCTTTTGGCGCTGTGCGTGGTGAATGCGCTGGTCAGTTTCCTGTTCCTCGACTTCATTCACACGAACGGCGGAGCGCCCCAAGGCGACTACGGTGTTCCCTACGGCTCAAGCGAAAACGCATTCCGAAATGCGGTCATCCCGCCGCCAAAGACAACCCTGGAATGATGCGCTCTTACGAGTGGATCTTCGCGAAAACTCCGACCAGCCGGCCGCGGCACGCATACTGTGAGCGGTAATCGCTCGCAAACCCGTTGGGCGTGCGCAATTCCACATGCCCCGCGCCACCAAACCCGCTGTAAACACACACCGCGCCAATCGGGGCGTGGTAAGGATCACTGACGTGCAACCGCACAAAACCCTCCTGCTTCATCAATTCCTCGCCAGCCTGGATCGCATAAGCGCTCTCCGGGCGGGTGCGAACGGCCCCGGCGTCAACCAGCGCATCCTTCACGAAGTGCCAGCAGCGGGAGGTCGAATGCCGCCCGGCGCGCTGGTCGGCGAGTTTCGCCGCACGGACAAGAGTGGAATCGACATGGGAATCATATTTTGCCGCGGGGGCGCTGGCGCGCACCGTGCCATACCCGAAGCCGCCGCTAAAGCCAAAGTCAGAGTTTCCGAACCCAAATGACCCCTGTGCTTGGGCCTGATTACAGAGGGAAATGAGGGTCAGTGAGAGAAGAGTCAGGATGGTTTTACGCATGATGGCGGTGATAAAAGCCAAAACCGTGCCAACAAGTCAACCCCCTTCCCATTTCAGATGCATTTTTTTTATCAAATACCCCCAAATCACGATCCCCAAATCCATTACAAACAGAAAAACGACCCCGTCATCCATCAGGGCTGCGAGCCCCGGGTCGGGCACGAATTGCTCCGCTCCCCACAGGATAAAAGCGACCGCCACCGCCATACCGAGCAGAAATTCCCTCCTCGTGCGAGGCAGTGTGAATAGCAGGCTGCTATATGAGATCCCGACGAAGATGAGCGGGAAGGCCGACTTGAGCCTCCAAGACAGGAAACCGAAATGCCGGGCGCAATCAAGGACGAGCACCGCGCACGCGCTGGCTATCGCCAATGTGAACGAGATCGCGCTGATCCCCCGCAGCATTTTCGCCAGCAGTTGCGCGCGGATACAGCGCTTCTCCGCGCCTTCCTGACCGGCGCAATCGTCAAAAGGGTTCGCCTCAGACATACCGGCTCAATGATGATGTCCGCGAGTGAGCAACCAAAACACCAAAAACACGAGCAACGTCCCGATCACGCACAGGACCTGCATCCGGTAACCATGCATCTGCGTCTTCCAAAGCTTCGGCAGCGTCAGGTGGTGATGCCGGCCTATGAGCTTCACGGACGAAGGATCGTCGAGCTCCGCCTTCATTTCCGCCGCGGATTGATAGCGGTCCTGCGGCTCGCGTTCCATCGCGTGGAGGGTGATCTCCTCGACCTCGGGCGGGATTTCCGGGTTGCGCTTGCGCGGCGCAAGGGGGTCGCCGGTGAGGCGCGAGTTCATCACGATGAACGGGTTCGGCCCCTCGAACGGCACGTGGCCCGTCGTCATCTCGTAAAGCATCGCGCCTAGCGCGTAGATGTCTGTGCGGGCGTCCCCCCGCCTCCCCTTCACCTGCTCGGGTGCCATGTAATCGGGCGTGCCCATCGTGGTGGTGAGGCCGGCGAAAGTGAGCCGGCGCGCCTCCATCGATTTTGCGATGCCGAAGTCGATGATGCGCAGCGAGCCGTCCTTGCAGATCATCACGTTCTGCGGCTTGAGATCGCGGTGTACAACCTTGTTTTCATGCATGTGCCCGAGCGCGTCGCAAATCCGGCTCGCGATCTGCACCGAGTCCGCCACGGGAAAGGGCCGGATGTCGTTCATCATGTCCGCGAGCGAGCGCCCCTCAATATATTCCATCACGATGTAAGGCCGGCTCTGGTCGGGCACGTCGATGAAACGGAGGATGTTGGGATGATGCAGCTTCTTGCCAATCTCCGCCTCGCGCTGGAACCGCGAGAAGAAACCGACATCCGCCTCGAACTGCATGTGCGGGATTTTGATCGCCACGGTCTCGCCCGTTTTCATGTCCTTCGCCTTGAAGATGGAAGCCATGCCGCTGCGGCTGATCACCTCCCCGATCTCGAAGCGATTGTCCAAAATTTGTCCGGCCTGGATTTCGTGTGTCACAGTGTTTGAATGGGATGGTGTTTTTTGCAGTATGGAAAGGGGTTTGTAAAACTTCGGCTCCTCGATCTGGTCCACCTGCACCACCTGTACCGAGAGATTGTCGTCGGTGCCGCGGCGCTCGGCGAGCGCAATAAGATAGGGGCAGATTTCGTCCATGTTCAGGCGGTCCACCCCCTCGCAGAGCTCGCCGTCGTTCATGAAACAATACACACCGTCGGTGCATTGGGTGATCCGGTCGTGCTTCATCAATTTGATTTCCTTGATGTCGCAATTGACAATTGGCTCATTGCCCACGCTGCGGGTGAGCATCGTGCGCATCGTGCTCGCGCGGGCCTCGTGCTCGGTGATGAGGCGCAGTTTCACCTGCATGCCCGTGTAGGAATGGTCGGCGGTGAGCTGCTTGATCGTCTCCCCGCGCACGAGATAGGTGCGCGTGTCGCCCACGTGTCCGATGGAGAGCGTCTTGTTCCGGAAGATGCAGATGCTGAGCGTGGTCGCCATCCGCATCTTTTTGCTGTCGTTTTCGCCCGAGTCGTAAAGCTCGAGGTTCGCGGTCTCGAAAATCTCCTTGAGCAATTGCTTCGGCGCCTGTGAGATCGGAGCGGCGCGGAATTTCTGGATCGCAATATCCACCGCCATCTTGCTGGCTACATCCCCTTTGCCGTGGCCGCCGACGCCATCCGCCACGATGGAAATGCTGCCGCGCATCTGGCGCTCCTCCTCATCCTCCGGCTGCCAGAAACCCACGGTATCTTCGTTCACTTTCCTGACGGGCCCTGGTGAGGATAAGGATGCGTGGCTGACTTTCATTCGCGTTTCCGCGTTGTTTACAGAAGTGTTTGCGGAAAAGGAAGGAGAACCAGCGTCCTTCCGAAAATATTCCCGGCGTGGAAGCGCCGCATTCAAATCGCCTTTTCTCCAATCTCGCCCGTGCGGATGCGGAAGGTCTCCTCAATGGGGATCACGAATATTTTTCCATCGCCGATCTTTCCCGTGCGGGCGCTCTTGCGGATCACGTCGCTGGCGGTCATCACCTGCGAATCCTCAAGCACGATCTCCAGCTTCAGCTTCGGCATGAAGCCAACCCGGTATTCCGTGCCGCGGTAAATCTCGTTCTTTCCCTTCTGCCTTCCAAAGCCTTTCACCTCGCTGATCGTCATCCCGTCCACCCCGATCTCCGCCAGCGCCGCCTTCACCTCCTCGAGTTTGAACGGCTTGATGATTGCCTCGATCTTTTTCATTTCAAAAACCCAAAGAAAAGACGGTCACATCGCTTTCCAGGATGTGACCGTCTCCCTTGTTTTTTCCAATCAAACCCCTCCCGCGCACCCGCGCGGAAGGGGCCCGATTTGTTTAGTTTGTTACGCCTTGGACGGTGCCTCCACGAACACCGTTTTATCCTTCTTCTTGCTGCCGAGCAGGAAGTGGAACGCCCCGTAGATACCCCACACCCCGGCCACAGCGAGCGCAATATACGGCTCCTTGAAGCTCATGCCCGCGACGCCAAACCACGATGTCGGGCCGAGGAGATAAAACAACATGCACGCCAGGTTCGCCAGCAGGCCGAACACCGGGATGAAGATATGCTTGAACCCGTGGAAGGAATCATGCTCCTTGAACGCCACGATGGTGACCGCGCAGGTCAGCATGTAGAGCAGGAACGTGCCGAAGTTGCTGACCAGGGTCACGATCAGGAACGTGTTTGGCCAGTTCGGGTATTTGTCCGGCGAGAAAATGCCGAAGGAATACCAGATGTTTTTGTACTTGTCGTCCAGCGGCGCCGGCGAGGTGCCGCCGAGATACACCAGCACGGTCACGATCCCGACGAAGATCGAGATGACCGCGAGGGTCCAGATCGCCTTGGTGGGCGCGCCGGTTTTGCCATGCAGAAGGCCGAAATGCGCGCCGACTTCCTCGTCCTTGCCCATCGCGTAGGTCACGCGTGCGCCGGTGTTCATGCAGGCGAGCGTGGTGCCGATGAGCGCCAGGAAGACCGTGAACGCCTGGATCAACATGAACGCCTTGCCAGCCGCGTAGCTGCCAAAGAGCCACGAGCCGGTGAGCACCATCATGTCGCCGATGGGCGCGGTAGAAGCCCCGGCGTTACCGATTGTATAACCATTGTGCAGCAGGTAGTTGGCGGCGAAATACTCAAACATGTAGCAGATCGCGCCCTGGATGATCAGCGAGAGCATGACCGCGCGGCCCACGTCTTTCTTCGGATCCTTCGCTTCATGCGCCATCGAGGTGATGGATTCGAAGCCGACGAGGATCAGGATCGCGATACAGGCCTGGATGAACATGTAACCGACGCTATGCGGCGCGATGACCGATGTTGCGGTCGGGTGGTAATTGAACGTCACGGGATCCTGAGCTTCGCTCGTCGAGCCGGCTGTAGGGCTCTTGGTGCCGAACCCGCTGATAGCGCCACCTTCGAGGTTGTAGCTGACGGTGAACGGCACGGAGACCGCCGCGCCATCCTTGAGTACGAGGTTGCCCTTGTCATCCTTCTGCCACACGGGATACGGATCGCCTTCACCCAAGCCAAGGGCGGTGAGTCCCTTGATCATGGCCGGGTTCGCGTCTTTCTTCGACGCATCGAGGTCGTCCTTGGTCACCTGGCGGTCCTGTTGTTTCATGGCGGGAACCGGCTTGCCGTCCTTGTCTTTCACGACGTTGCCCTTGTCATCGAGCTGGTATTTCGGGTCGTTGTTGGCCCATGTATCGGGGATGGGCTGGTTGTTGCTGTCGGTCTGGTTGACCTGGTCGACCTGGAACTGAATGGCCACGCCGTTGGACAAGTGCCAGCCGGGGTCGCCTTCATGGTGGTGCATGCGGTAACCGATCGCGATCACCGAGAAGACCAGCAGCGCGCTGATCTGGATGACGTTGATCGCGGTATTCACCGCCGTCGAGCCGTTCACGCCGCGCGACGCGATCCAGCCCACGAACAGGGCGAAGAACACGCAGAAAATGATCATCAGCAAGGGGCTGGCGTAAGTCGGGCTGAAGATACCCGGCCAGAATTGGTAGGACATATAGCCGATAAACATTGCGGTCACCCCCACCATCAGGCCGGGGTAAACCCAATAATACAGATGGCTGGCCCAGCCGGTGATGAATTTTGCAAGGCGGGCGAATTTGTAAGCCTTGGTTTTGGACATGAACGCCTGCTCCGCGTAGAGGTACGAGGAGCCGGGACCTGGATAGATCTTCGACAATTCCGAATAGCTGTACGCCGTCGCAAAACAGAGCGCGAGCGCAGCCAGGATGCCGAACCACATGGCTTGCCCGGCCAGCGGGGCTCCGTAGAGCGATTGTTCCTCGAATGTGAGCCACAAGAAGGCGCCGGGTGCAATCAACGCCATCGCGTTGATTGTCAACCCGCCAAGCCCCAAGGTGCCCGTGGTTTGTTGTGGTTGATTACTACTGGACATGGGTGTTTTAGTTGGTTTTTTTGGCTGAGGTTATATAACGCCATCCGTTACACATTATGTGGTGGACAGCATGACAACCCCGCCTTTAGCAGTCACCATGCCACAGCGTCTTTTTGATTTTGTTTCCAGTGTAATTCCGTATTCGTCGCGAACTGAAACGGCGTTCTTCTGCA
>DASZPK010000331.1:0-5042 GCA_035550335.1 Chthoniobacteraceae bacterium
GCGTTCATGTACCGCTGCCATCCGCAGACGATCAAGCTCGTGGAATTGATTCGCAACAAGGTCATCGGCGACGTGCGGCTCATCCAGGCGACCTTCAGTTTCAGCATGGGGGAATACGACATCAATCACCGCTTGTTAAACAACGCGCTGGCCGGCGGCGGCATTCTCGATGTCGGCTGTTACTGCGCCTCGATGGCACGGCTCATTGCGGGCGTCGCAGTTGGGAAACCGTTCGACGAGCCGGTGGAACTGGTCGGCGCCGGCCATGTGGGCGAGCGCAGCCGGGTGGATGAATACGCCGTGGCATCGGTAAAATTCCCCAGCGGCATCCTCGCACAGCTCGCGTGCGGAGTGCTGCTCGATCTCGAAAACAATGTCCGCATCACGGGGACGCACGGGACCATCATCGTGCCGAGCCCGTGGGTCATCACGCGGGCGCCCGGTTTTTCGAAAATCCTCGTTTTCAAGCAGCACGTCCCCGAGGAAATCGTGGTCGAGACGCAGCATGGCCTTTACGCCATAGAGGCCGACCACGTTGCGGAGCACATCGCCGCGCGCCAGTCGCCGCTCGTGCCGTGGGACGATACGCTCGGCAACATGCGCGCGCTAGATCTCTGGCGCAAAAGCGTGGGAGTCGTTTACGATGCCGAAAAATAATAAAAGTGCGACTGGGCTCATTGCTGCCAGTCTGAATAAAGATGTCCTGTGTCAATAATTTGACATTTGAAATTTTAGCCGGACTTTATTCACCCGCTCCATGGGGAGCGTAAAAATAAATAAATATGGCAATACTAATAACACTTGTGGTTATCGGATACATTATCAGCCAAGCAACTGACAATCCCGATATCACCGTGCGGTACGATCGCGACTCACGTGGAAGGGTCAGCGGAAAACGCGTTTATAAGCGCAAAAAATAGCCTCACGTACGGGGCATTTTCCCCTGGCCAAGCGCTGTGGGATGCATTGAGATTCAACATATCGGTAATTGGCGGTCGACCAGTAAGGCCACCGCATAAAGATAAAAAATCGGGCTGGACGGAAGGAGTCGTCCAGCCCGAATTATTTTGAGCAAAACGATGTCCGGTAATACCCGCGCACGAATCCTCAAGGTATTCCAATCAATTTCCGTCCCGTATCATCCGCCTCGATCCATTTCCCGGCGGCGAGCGGGAGAAGTTCATAATCTCCGATTTTTACACGGATGAGACGCAACGTCGGGTGGCCGATTGCCGCCGTCATCCGCCGCACCTGGTGGTTTTTTCCCTCGATGAGTTCGAGGGCGATCCAGGCGTCGGGCACATTTTTGCGGAAACGGATCGGCGGATCGCGCGGGGCGACCTCCGGCTGCGGATCGAGCAGCCACGCCTTGCAGGGAAGCGTCTCGCGCCCGCCGACCACGAGGCCGCGCTCCATTTTGTCGAGCAACCCGCGCGTCGGCACGCGTTCCACCTGCGCCCAATAGGTGCGCCGGTGCGCGTGGTCGGGATGCAGCAGGCGCTCATTGAGTCCTTTCTCGTCGCTGAATAGCAGCAGCCCCTCGCTCTCCGCATCGAGCCGCCCGAGCGGATAAACGCCTCGCGGGATGCCGAACCCGGCGAGGGTGCGGTAGCGCGATCCATCCGGAGTGAACCGGGAGATCACGCCGAAAGGTTTGTGAAACGCGATGAGCATGGCCGATTGTTTAACCGCAAAGAACGCAAAGGTCGCGAAGAAAGAAAATCCGTTCATCTTTTCTTTGCGCTCTTTGCGCCCTTTGCGGTTAATTGAAAGTCCCACATGAGCCGTCTGCCCATCTACCAACTCGAAAACGCCATCGTCCACAAGCTGCGCGACCATGGACGGCTTATCCTGCAGGCCCCCACCGGCTCCGGAAAATCGACGCAGGTGCCGCAGATGCTCCTCGACCACGGACTCCTCGGTGAAGGCGAGGTAGTCGTGCTCCAACCGCGCCGTCTTGCCACGCGCATGCTTGCCGCCCGCGTGGCGGAGGAACGCAAATCGCGGCTCGGCGACGAGGTGGGCTACCAGATCCGTTTCGATAAGGTCACCTCGGAAAAAACGCGCATCCGGTTCGTGACCGAGGGCGTCCTGCTGCGGCAATTGCTCAACGATCCATCGATGCGCGACATCTCGACGGTGATCTTCGACGAATTCCACGAGCGCCACCTCTACGGCGACATCACGCTCGCGCGCGTCCTGCAATTGCAGGAGACGAAGCGGCCCGACCTGAAAATCATTGTCATGTCCGCCACGCTCGACACGATCAACCTCGAAAAATACCTCGAACCGTGCGTGGTGCTGCAATCGGAGGGGCGCACGTTCCCCGTGGATATCGAATATCTCGAAAAGACCTACGAAAGCGAGGATCACCCGGTCTGGGAAGTCGCCGCGAGCGAGTTGGAGCGCCTCGCGGGCGAGACTGATGGCGACGTGCTCATCTTCATGCCCGGCGCGTACGAGATCAGCCGCACCATCCAGGCGGTGCAGAACTCGCGCGTGTCGGATGAATTCATCGTGCTGCCGCTGCACGGCGAGCTGCCGGTGGCGCAGCAGGACGCCGCCGTGGCGCGTTATTTCCAGCGTAAAGTGGTCGTTTCCACGAACGTTGCGGAAACCTCGCTCACCATCGACGGCGTGCGCGTGGTGATCGATAGCGGTGTGGCGCGCATCGCGCGGTTCGATCCCTACCGCGGCATCAACACGCTTCTCGTCGAAAAAATCAGCCGCGCCTCCGCCGACCAGCGCGCGGGGCGCGCGGGCCGCACCGCGCCGGGCAGGTGCATCCGCTTGTGGACCGAGCGTGAACACTACGACCGCGCCGCGCAGGAATTGCCCGAGGTAAAACGACTCGACCTCTCCGAAGTCGTGCTCACGCTCAAGGCGAGCGGCATTGACGACATCGCCGGATTCCGCTGGCTCGAGCCTCCCGAACCCCGCTCGCTCGAACGCGCCGAAACGCTTTTGAAGGACCTCGGCGCGCTCGATGAAAACACCGCTCAAATCACTCCGCTCGGCCGCCGCATGCTCGCATTCCCCGTGCACCCGCGCTACGCCCGCATGCTCCTCGAGGCCGACAAACTCGGCTGCGTGCGCGCCGCCGCGATGGTCGCCGCGCTTTCCCAGGGCCGCAACGTCCTGCGCCGCAGCGAAGGCAGGCAAATGGACCGCGAACGCGAGGATTTGTTCGGCGAGAAGGAAGTTTCCGACTTTTTGATTTTGATGCGCGCATTCCGCTACGCGGAGCAGGGCAACTATAACCCGCAGCGCTGCCGCCGCCTCGGCATCAACGCCATCGCCGCGCGCGAGGTCGGGCAGACCTTCGAGCAATTCCTGAAAATCGCCCGCGACGAAAAACTGAACATGGAGCGGAACGAAAACAGCAACGAGGCGATCCAGCGTTGCGTACTCGCCGGCTTCTCCGACCAGGTCGCGATGCGCGCCGATTCCGGCACGCTCCGCTGCAACCTCGTCCACAACCGCCGCGGCGTGCTCGCACGCGAGAGCGTGGTGCAGCACAGCCCGCTCCTCGTCGCCTCCGACGTGCGCGAGGTGCAGGGCAAGGAAGGCCTCACCGTGCTCCTCAACACCGCGACCGCCATCGAGAAGGAATGGCTCCGCGAGCTCTATCCCGATGCGTTTAAACAAGTGTCGAAAGTCTTTTACGACCCCACCCTTCGCCGCGTGATGAACCGTTCGCAGGTGATGTTCCGCGACCTCGTCCTCGGCTTCGAGGTCTCCGACAAAGTGCCGCTCGAGGAAGCCGCGCTCACCCTCGCGGAGCAGGTCGTCGAGGGCAACTGCCCGCTGGTGAATTGGGACAACGCTGTTGAACAATGGATCATCCGCGCCAACCGCCTCCGCGAGTGGATGCCCGAACTCGAACTCCCCGCCATCGGCGCCGGGGAGCGCCGCGCCATCATCGAGCAAATCTGCCTCGGTGCGACGAACTACAAGGAGATCAAGGAGCGCCCCGTCGCCCCGGTGGTGAAATCGTGGCTCTCGAAGATGCAGCAGGACCTCGTCGATAAATACGCCCCCGAGCGCATCGAGCTTCCCAATGGCAAAAAATGGAAGATCGTTTACGACGAAAAAGCCGCCCCCGGCGTCTCCGCGCGCATCCAGGAGCTTTACGGCGTCGAGGGCAGCCTGCTCATCGCCGCGGGCCGCGTCCCGCTCGTCATCAGCGTCCTCGCGCCAAACCACCGGCCTATTCAAGTCACGCAAAATTTATCGACCTTCTGGCGCGAGTCGTACCCGAAGATCAAGCAGGAGCTCCAGCGCAAATACCCGAAGCACGAGTGGCGGTAGAAACGCGGATGAATCGTCGCTTATCCGTCGTCGCGCTCATTTTGCCCGGCATCGAAACTATTGAAGTATCGCCTCGAATATGACCATCCACGCTCCCTCTCCATCTCAGCGATCATTTCCTTCATCTTGTAGAAAAAAGTTTCCCTGTCCGCTTTTGAATAAGTGAATTGAACAACTCCAATTCTTTCCAAAATGGCGACGAGAGATCCAAGGGCGCCCAGGGAAAAAAGCAAAGTCCACCCGGCAATCTCAACCACGCCGGACCACTTTCCACCGCCCGTGCAAATGAACAGAAGTAATGCAACCGGAACGGCCAGGATACCTGCCACCCAGGTGAACCTGCGATAGGATTGGAACCGGATTTTCACGGGGATTTCTACTTTCCGCCTTCCTGTGGTGAAGCAGCGGGCGGTGTTGCATCCGCCCCCTTGTATTCTCCGCGCGTCGCTGCGATCATCGCGTTGACCGCCGCCGTCAGCCCGCCATCAAAATCCCCCTTCCGGAAATGCGGCGTGATTTCCTCGTCCAGAATTTTCTGGCAGATCGCATCGGTCACGATTTTTTCATAACCAGTCCCTGTTTCGATTTGCATTTTGCGATCCTGGATGAATACGAAGAGTACCAGCCCGTTGTTCTTGTCCTTCTGGCCGACTTTCCACGCATTCGCGATTCGCCGACAGTAGTCCGCTAGCGCGGCGTCGCTCTGCATTTTTGGAAAAACAGCGACCACG
>DASZPK010000332.1:0-2613 GCA_035550335.1 Chthoniobacteraceae bacterium
ATTACAAGGGCCGCCAGGTGCTGACCATCGAGGCCGCTTAAAAACCTTTCCACTTTGGCTTCAGCCGTCCCTCACTCGTGGTGGGACGGCTGAAACATTTTAGTTGAACGATTCAAGCCTTCTGCGCGAAATAGGTTCCATATGAAGATAGCTCTCGATGCCATGGGCGGCGATTACGCCCCCAAGAACATCATCGCGGGAGCTGTGCTCGCGTTGCGGGAATATCCGCAGATCACCAGGCTTTTCCTGGTCGGCGACACCACGCGCATCGAGTCCGAGCTGAAATCGAACCATTTCACCGACGCCCGCATCGAGATCGTCCATACGACGCAAATCGTCGACATGAACGACAGCGGCCTGGACGCCGTGCGCCGCAAGAAGGATTCCTCCATCAGCCGCTCCGTGGACCTCGTGAAAACCGGCCAGGCGGACGCGGTGGTGAGCGCGGGCCACACCGGCGCGGCGGTCACCGCCTCGCTCATCAAGCTCCGCACCCTGCCCGGCATCGATCGCCCGGCCATCGCGAGCATCATGCCCACCGAGACAAACCGGTTCGTCCTCATCGACGCCGGCGCGAACCCCGACCCGAAGCCGGAGAACCTCGTGGAAAACGCCATCATGGGCGCCGCTTATTCGCGCCACGTGCTCGGTTATAAAAACCCAGCCATCGGCCTTATGTCCATCGGTACCGAGGAGGGCAAAGGCGACGAGCTCACCACGAAGGCGTTCGACCTGCTCAAGGAGAGCGGCCTCAATTTTCGCGGCAATGTCGAGGGGCACGACCTTTTCGAAAACCCGGTCGAGGTGGTCGTGTGCGACGGCTTTACCGGCAACGTCGTGCTCAAGACCTCCGAGGCCATCGCGCACGCCATTTTTTCCTGGGTGAAAAACGAGGTGATGAGGAGCGGGCTGCTGCCGAAGATCGGCGGCATGCTTGTTAAACCGGCGTTGAATGTCATTAAAAAGAAAACCAGCGCCGACGAGGTGGGCGGTTCACAGCTCCTCGGCGTGAACGGCATCACCATCATCGCGCACGGCGGCAGCTCGCCGCAGGCGATGAAAAACGCCATCCGCGCCGCGATGGAATCCATCACCCACCAGGTCAATCCCCACATAGTCGAGGAAATGAAGCGTTATAATGAAGCGACCACAGCCACGCACCCAGCGTCTGCTTAAACCCAAGCGCACGGTTTCCATCATCGGCACCGGCAGCTACGTGCCCGAAAAGGTCCTCACCAACGCCGACCTCGAAAAAATGGTCGACACCTCCGACGAGTGGATCCGCACCCGCACCGGCATCAGCGAGCGCCGTATCGCCGCTCCCAATGAATCGACCAGCGACATGGCGGTGAAGGCCGCGAGGAAAGCGATCGACCAGGCCGGGATCACCCTCGGCGAAATCGACATGATCATCGTCGCGACCGTGACGCCCGACATGCTTTTCCCCAGCACCGCCTGCTGGGTGCAGACCAAGCTTCGCGCGCCGCGCGCCGCATGTTTTGACATCTCCGCCGCGTGCTCAGGGTTCCTCTTCGCCCTGGAAATCGCGCAGCAATTCATCGCCAACAGCACTTTCAACACCGTGCTCGTGATCGGGGCCGACAAGCTCAGCAACCTGGTCGATTGGACCGACCGCAATACGTGCGTCCTCTTCGGCGACGGCGCGGGCGCCGCGGTGCTCCGCAACCGTTCCGGCTCGCACGGCATCGTCGCGACCCACATGGGGAGCGACGGCGATTTCACCGACATCCTCTCCATCCCCGGCGGCGCGAGCCGCATGCCCATCACGAAGGAAGTGCTCGAAAAGCGGTTGAACACCATCAAGATGAGCGGCAAAGAAGTGTATAAACAAGCGGTAAACGCCATGCTCACCGCCGCCCGCACCGCGCTGGAGATCTCCGGCCTCAAGGCCGACGACCTCGCCTGCATCATCCCGCACCAGGCAAACATGAGGATCATCGAGGCCATCGCCGACCGCATGGGCGTGCCCCTCGAGCGTTTTCTCGTGAATCTCGACCGCTACGGCAACACCTCCGCGGCCGCCGTCGCCATCGCCCTCGACGAGGCAAACCGCACGGGGCGGATGAAGATCGGCGACTACGTGCTCCTAGTGGTTTTCGGCGGAGGGTTGACGTGGGCGAGCTCGGTCATCCAGTGGTAGAGAAATGCTGATCGACACCCACGCCCACCTCGATTACCCCGATTTCCAGCAGGATTTCGACGCCGTCCTCCAGCGCGCAACGGACGCGGGCGTCACGCGCATCATCACCATCGGCACCTCGGTGGAAAGCAGCCGGCGCGCGGTGGCGCTCGCGGAGAAATACCCGATGGTTTACGCCGCCATCGGCGTGCATCCCACCTCGGTGCTGGAGGCGGAGGACGATGTGGTCACTCCATTGCGGGAACTGGCGAAAAGCACGCGCGTGGTGGCGATTGGCGAGACGGGGCTTGATTATCACCACATGCCCGGCGAGGAACTCGGGAAGGAATACACGGCGAAACTGCTGCGTGTTTTGCAAACGGAACTCCCCTCGCAGATCGAGGGGGCCATCCGCGACGGCGCCTACAAATCCGCGCAGGCCGCGCTGTTCCAGCAGCAGCTCGACCTCGCCT
>DASZPK010000333.1:0-4594 GCA_035550335.1 Chthoniobacteraceae bacterium
TCCTTTTGTGCGAGCACGAGCGCGTCCATGAGTTCGCCGATGTGGACGCCTGCAAGATGGTGCGCCTCGAGTTCCATCGCGGAGATCCCGATGTCGTGCTCGCGCGCCACGGCGAGGCAGCGCCGGATTTCCTTTACGGGCGATTTCCTGATCCGGCTGGCAAGCTGCTGGAAAAAACCGTATTCGTAGATATCGGTCATGGGCTTGCGGAAAATATACCGCGCGGATAAGCCCCCTTACGCCCTATTCCCCCTACGCCGCCTGCGCGAGGCCCTTGTGGCCGAGCTGCTTGAGGACCTGATTGAGCTGGTCCACCACGAGCGGCTTTTTCAGCACGGTCACGGGGCCCATCTTGAGGATGTTGTCGAGCATCTCGCTGTCCGGGTAGCCGGTGATGATCACAATGGGCAACTCGGGGTCGACTTGCTTGGCTTCCTTGTAAATCTCGTCGCCTGTAATGTCGGGCAGCACAAGGTCAAGGAAACAGAAATCGAATTTCTGCTTTTTGAGCGCGGCGATGGCGTCCTTGCCGTTGCCGACGATGATGCGGCTGAAGCCGGCCTTTTTCAGGAACAGCTTGAACATCTCCTGGAGGTTCTCGTCGTCATCCACCACGAGCACGGTGGGCTGGCCGCCCTCCTCGGCGCGGAGCACGTCGCGGTCGAGCGATTCCTTTTTAATGCGCCAGCGGCCGCCGATCTGAATGGCGGGCAGTTGGCCGCGTTGCACCAAGTAATAGACCGTCGGGAGAGGTATGCGAAGATACTCGGCGGTCTCTTTCACCGTAAGCAAATTGTGTCCAGCAGGTGTATCCATGGCTCGTTAAATTACAATAAATACCAAACTTTCAGGTATTTACCAGCACAAAATTACACTGATTTAAAAGAATTGTCGCTAATAGCAGGCTGGACAAACGCCGGAAACTGGTCAATACTCGACCCTCTTTCCCTAAAACCCATGAGTGTTTTATTTTTCAAGCGATTCCTGACCCGTCCTCTCCAAGTCGCTTCCATCATCCCGAGTTCCAAGCAGATGACCCGCCGCATCATGAGCAAGTTCGATTTTTCCGAGCCCCGGGTGATTGTGGAATATGGCCCCGGCGAAGGGTGCCATACCCGCGAAATCGTCCAGCGGATGCACCCCGGCTCCACGCTTCTCCTGCTGGAGCTCGATGCCGAACTCGCCAGTCACTTGCGCCGCCAGTTCCGCTCCAACCCGGACATCCATGTCATCAACGCCGGCGCGGATGAGATTCTCAACGAACTAAAAAAGCGCGGCTTCGATTATTGCGATTACGTCGTTTCCGGTATCCCCTTCAGCACGATGGAGATCAACAAAAAGCGGGCGCTGCTAAAAAAGACCTACGACGCCCTGTCGCCGAAACTGACCTCGGCCTTCATCATCTACCAGTTCACCAACGAACTCCGCCAGCACGCCACCATCTTCCCCCGCGCGCAGACCGAATATTTCCTGCAAAACATCCCCCCGAATTTCATCACCGCATTCTACAAAATGCCGCTGAACGGCAACGGCAATGGGAACGGAAACGGCACGAGCCACAACGGGCATTCACCCTCCGCTGCCATGAATGGCAACGGGGCGCGGCACTAACGCCGCCATGCGCGCGAGGATGACGGACGGCGCGGGATAACGAAGGTCCAGGACCTGAAGATTTATGGCCGGTCATCGAATCGAAAAAGACTCCATGGGCGAGATGCAGGTGCCCGCGGAAGCGCTTTACGGGGCATCGACCCAGCGGGCGGTGCTGAATTTTCCCATCAGCGGCATCCGCTTCCCGAGGGAATTCATTCGCGCGCTCGGGTTGGTAAAGTCGGCTGCCGCGCAGGCGAACCTCGAACTCGGCAAACTCGACGCCACGCGCGCGAAGCTCATCGCGCAAGCGGCGGAGGAAGTCATCGAGGGGAAGCTCGACCAGCATTTTCCGCTTGATATTTTCCAGACCGGCTCCGGCACGAGCACCAACATGAACGCGAACGAGGTGATCGCGAACCGCTGTTCGCAACTCGCCGGCAAGCCCATCGGCTCGCGCGACCCCGTGCATCCCAACGACCATGTGAACATGGGGCAATCGAGCAATGACGTGATCCCCACTGCGATCCACATCGCCGCCGCGGAATCGCTCCGCAACTCGCTTGTGCCCGCGCTCGAGGGGTTGCGCGCCGCGCTCGATGCGAAGTCGAAGGAATTCTGGGACGTGATCAAAATCGGGCGCACGCATTTGATGGATGCCACGCCGATCCGCCTTGGACAGGAATTCAGCGGCTACGCGAAGCAGGCGGAATACGCCGCCGCGCGCGCGCAGGCTGCCATGGCGGGCCTTGAGGAACTCGCGCTCGGCGGCACCGCGGTCGGCACGGGGTTGAACTGCCATCCCGAATTTCCCGGCAAAGTCATGCGCCATTTGCTGGCGCGCACCGGCATCGCATTCCGCGAGGCGGCGAACCATTTCGAGGCGCAGGCCGCGAAGGACGCCCTCGTGCATGCGAGCGGCAGCTTGAAGACCATCGCCGTGGGCCTTTTCAAAATCGCCAACGATCTCCGCTGGCTTTCCAGCGGCCCGCGCTGCGGCATCGGCGAGATCACATTGCCCGAGACGCAGCCCGGCAGTTCGATCATGCCCGGCAAGGTGAACCCCGTGATGAGCGAGGCGCTCATGCAGGTCTGCGCGCAGGTCATCGGCAACGACGCCACCGCCACTTGGGCCGGCGCGAACGGCAACCTCGACCTGAACGTCATGATGCCCGTGCTCGCGCACAATGTTTTGGAAAGCATCCGCCTGCTCGCCGCCGCCGCGAATGTCTTTCGCGAGCGCTGCGTCACCGGCATCCGCGCGAACGAAAAACGCTGCTACGAATTGGTGGAGTACAGCATGGCGATGGTCACCAGCCTTGCCCCCATCATCGGTTACGACAAGGCCGCGAAGATCGCGAAGGAGAGCGCGCAGACCGGCAAGACCGTGCGCGAAATCTGCCGCGAGCAGAAGATCCTTCCCGAGGCCGAATTGGAAAAAGCGCTCGACCCGATCGAGATGACCAAGCCCGGCGGCGAAGGCGCGGCCGGAGGGTGAATCCACAGGTGTTTAGTTAGCGCGTTGCGGATAAACCCTGCAAAGAATCGGAGGGAATGTTGTCCGTATCTGTTTAGCGTAAGGCGGCAGCCGCAAAAGTCCCGCCACTCTTTTGGCTTTCCGACAGTCCCAGCCTTACGGCTTGAGCTTTGGGTCCTGCGCCGGGGGGTGCGGCTGCTGGCTGGTTTCCGCCTTCATGAGCGCTTCTTCAAAGGCGAGCATGTCCTGTGTCTTGATGACGAGCGAGTTGATCGATTTGTAATAACCCGCAAAGCCCTGCCGGGAATCGAGCACCCAGATGGTGACGTCTTTGTTGTCGTCCTTCTTTTCCCATTTGGCCCCCAGGTCGTTGGCGTCGAGGAAACCCTGCATGTCGATGGGGTCGATGGGCTTCTTGTCCTTGCGCGTGAAGACCTCGCTGTTGCTCACCCCCTCCAGCAGGGTGACGCTCACATGGTAGACGCCGAACTCGTACTCTTTCCGGATGAATTTGCCGGCATCGGGCTTGAAGGAGCCGGTTTCCGGGCCGTAACGTTTGGTGAGTTCGCTCTCCGTCTCGCCGATCGAGGCGTGCAAACGTGCGGCGCAGAAAAGGAAGGCCAGTGCCATAAGGGTCATTTTCATGCCGCCAAGATATTGCGAAAGGCGTGCAAGAAAAGGAAAAATTTGCCGGCTGAAAAGCATTCGCGCTGGAACACGCCGGTTTTCGTGCTTTAATTACCTCGCTCCCTCGCAACCTTTTAGATGAAACGCCTCCCCAGCTAGCATTTCCCGTCGCGTTCGCGATGGAATTCCTTTCGTCCCAAACACTTCGCATATGAAAAAATACAACGCCTGCATTTTAGCCCTGATCCTCGCCGGAACGCCCCTGCTCGCGGCGGGCCCCTCGGCCACGCCATCGGCTTCCCCCTGGACTCCCTCTACCGGCAGGACGATATCCAATTTTATATCGTCGAACTCCGCTTCGCCGACGCCCTCGGGTACCGGAACCAAGGTCACGACAAGCGGGAGCGGCGCGCTGAGCGATTCAGGCAAGGACGCCACCGCCGGCGGGAGCCCCGCCACAACGGGAACCGCCACGGGCGAAGTCGCTTCCGGCACGTTCGAGCTGGCCATCACCCCCCCCGCCGCGAATCTCCCGCCGCCGAAAATCCTCCCTTTCCCGCAGGATGAAAGCGACATGAAGCCCGACCCGAACGCCCGCTTCGGCACGCTGCCCAATGGCCTGCGTTACGTGATCCTCCCGAACCACACGCCCGAGGGGCGCGTCTCGATGCGCCTGCTGGTGCTCGCCGGTTCGCTCGAGGAGACCGAGCAGCAGCGCGGCCTCGCGCATTTCCTGGAGCACATGGCTTTCAACGGCAGCGCCCATTACCCACTCGACACCAACACCGACCCGCCCACGCCGACGCTCATCTATTATCTCCAGCACATGGGGATGGGCTTCGGCGGCGACTTGAATGCCAGCACGAGTTTCGACCACACGCTTTACCTGCTCAAGCTCCC
>DASZPK010000334.1:0-1513 GCA_035550335.1 Chthoniobacteraceae bacterium
CAAACGTCTCCCCCGGCCCGACCCTGCGGTAAAAATGCGCGCCATCCATCGACGCGAAAAAGACATGCCCCGCCGTGAGCGCCGCGCCAAACCGCGCGCGCGCATTCACGAGCAGCCAGAGGCACGCCACCTGCCCGAGCGCCTCGAACACGATGCTCGCCGGGAAAACCGGCTCGTTCTTGAAATGCCCCTTGAGGAAAAATTCGTCGCCGCGCACGCGGTACTCCGCGCGCATCCCGTCCCCCGCGGACTCCGCGGAATCGAGGAACATGAACGGGTCCGATTGCGGGAGAATCTCCGCGATCTCCGCGTGGGTGAACCGCTGCGTGGGGATTTCGCTCACGCTATTGTTGCTGCTGCTGTTTCGCCGCGAGTTTGGCCTCGAGGAAACGCCGCACATCCGCCAGCGTCTTGATCTCGCGTAATTCCGTGTCCTCGATCACCACCTCCACGGCGTCCTGGATATCGAGCACGATTTCGAGCATCGTGAGCGACTCGATGTGGAGGTCGGCGAGGTTCGTCTCCTCGGTCGCGGCGTCGAGCAGCCCCGCCTTGTCCGCCGGGAGATAACGCCGCACCACGCCGCGCACGATCACCGGCAGCAGCGCGATGTCGCCGGTCCCGCGGAATTTCAGGATGGCATCCACGGTCTGCGTGTCACAGCGTTTAAACTGGTCGCGGAGCGCCGCGGCCTGCTCCTCGGTCAATGGCGTGGGCATAAGAGCGGGAAATTAATCGCCGCGCGCGGGAATGACAAAGCCTTTTTTTCACGGGCAATCCGTGGCGCCATCCCGCGCTGCCAATCCGGTTTGTGCCAATCCCGGAGGGATGACAGATCCCGCCTGGGCGGGAGCAGGCGATTCATCGCCTGTAACCGCGCCGCAAAAAATCCAAGTCCCGTAGGGACGAAAGAACTTGCTCTTTCGTCCCTAACGGGACTTGGTGGTTTCTGCCGGGCCGCAATACAGGCAGTAAACTGCCTGCCTATTTTCTTTCGTCCCTCCGGGACTTGAAGATCGCGCGGGCCCGGTTGACGCGCGAGGGAAGCATCTGGTACGTTTCCGTTATGTCGAAAGAGCAGCTCACCACGGAAGCCATGGCGTTGCCACTGGCGGAACGGATTTCGCTGGCGCAGGCACTTTGGCAAAGCATCGACACGGACTTGCCGGATTGCGACGAGCGCGCCGCCGTGCAGGAGGCCATCCGCCGCGACAACGAACTTTCGACCGGCGCTGTATCTGGTCGCCTCCACGAGGATGTGATCAAAGCCGCCCGGCGCTCCCTTTGATGCGGAGATTTACTGCCCGAAGCTCACGCTCACGGCCTTGATGTAAACCGTGCGTGTGGCGGCATCGATTCTGGTGATCTCACCCCTGACCCAGGCTTCGGTGGGCTTTTTGTGAAACGAGGCGAGTTCATCGAGGTCGCCTTTTTGGAGGTGCGAAACGCGGAAGGTGACGCCATCCGCGAGCCGGACCACCAGCGGTGTGCCGAATGAAACGGGCTTCCCCTC
>DASZPK010000335.1:0-15438 GCA_035550335.1 Chthoniobacteraceae bacterium
CCAGCGGAGGGTCTTCCAGGCTTCCTGCGCGCCGGATTGGATGGCGGGATTTTTGGAATCGAGCGCGGCTTGCACGGCATCGCGGGCCTTTGCGCCAAGAATGAGCAGGGCGGCGGAGGCTTCCCCGCGTTTCGCGGAATCGGCATCGGCGAGCTGGGCGATCCATTGGGCGGGCGCTTTGGCGGCGGCATTGACCGGCGTGGGAGTCGGTGTGGCGGCGTCAGGGTCGATAAGACCGCTGGTGTCCTGCGCAAATGACGAGGCGCAAATGATGAGTGACGAAAGAATGACAAAGCACAAATCACGAAGACCGGGGCGTTTCATTTGGAGGGGGATTTTGCGGCGAGGGCTTCGAGGCGCTTCAACTCCCCTTGCATGTAGTCTTCCCGGGAATTGATCTGCTCATATCTTCCATCCGAATCCTGGACCATGGTGTAGCCGCCGTCCCTGGCCGCGTTTTCAATGGCCTTTTTGTAATACGCGACCGCTTGCGCGTAATTCTTTTTGTTCTCGGCATCCCAGCAGAGCCATGAAAGGGCGTTTGTGTCGCACACCGAATGCCCGGGCGGCAGGGTGAGTACTTTTTCCCACACCGCTCCGGTGCGCGGATCGCCCGCATTGTTCATGAAATCCGCAAACTGGGCGTAGTCCGATTTTCTGCTCCATGCGTCTTTTTCCGAGTCGGCGGCGGCCTGCGCGTCACGCCAATCGTCATCGGCCTGGGCGTCCTGTTTCATGCGGAGGCGGGCGACGGATCGCATGCAGAGCGCCATCGGTTCTTTCGCATTGGCGAGGAGTAGGGCGACGCGTTCCGTGCAGCCGGCTTTCATCAAGGTGAGCGCGAGCAGTTGCATGTCGTTGTAGTTCTCGGTGGCTGGATCGACCGCGAAGGGGGCGTCGAACAAATGCGGGATGCGGTCCTTCTTGTTGAGATCCAGCATGATGCTCGCGTAGAAATCCAGGGCGCAGCAGAGGTTGGCGGGGTCGGTATCGGAGGCGATTTCCTTGTGCGCATCGGCCTCCATTTTGTCGAATAATCCGCCGCGGTCCACCGCCACCGCGCAAGCCGGGGAGAGATCGGCCCATCCCATCCGCTGTGAGGCGATGCGGCCATAACGGAATGCCTTTTCAAAACGGCCGAAAGCCGTGAGCACGCGCACCACGGTATCGGCATCGTTGAACGAGGAGACCTTGGCGTTGTGGTCGTCGAGCGGGGCGAGGAGGTCCTCGGTTTCGGCGGGGTGCTCCTTGATGAGTTTGACCAAATCCTCCGGCTTGGTCTGCCAGAGCAGCGCCTGCAACCCCGTGCGGTAGCTCTTCAATTCGCAATCGGCCTTGTGGAATTCGGCGAGGAGGAGAAGGGTCTGCGCGCCGTGGGCTTTTACGAAATCGAGCCACTGCTGCTTGTTGTCCTCGGAGGCATCCAAATCCGGGTCGTTCCCGAACATCAGCAATTTGCTGAGGCGCGCTTTCTCCTCCTCCCGGGTATTTATTTTCGCCGGAATGAGCGGGGCGGTATCTTTTTCAGCGCCGGGGATGACGTACCAGCGCAGCGTTTTCCAGAGCTCCTGCGCGCGGGATCGGATTTCCGGGTCGCTCGAATCGAGCGCCGCATGCACGGGGCCGCGCGCTTGTGCGCCCAAGGCGAGGAGCGCGGCGCCCGCGGCGTCCCGGTCGGCGAGATGGTCGGCGGCGAGCTGGGCGATCCATTGGGCGGGGGTTTTTTCCGCCGGGGCGGCGGCAAATGACGAAGCACCAATCCCGCCCAGCGGGAACAAAAGAATGACGAAGCATGAATGAAGAAACCGGAAGCCGCGACCGCGTTTGATGTTTTCGGGATTTGTCATTGGAGCGCCGGTTTGTTGGACGGGAAATCTTTCCGCGGCTGCCAATTTTTTGCGGGACCGTTCCGTTACTGGCCGCCGCCGGCGCTCGTCGGCGTGTTGAAAAGCGATTTCTCGCGCGCGGCGCGGGTCTTGAGCTCGCGGATTTTGTCGAGCACAGCCTGCTGTCCCGAGCCGACGGACCTGCCGTCGGGGCCGGTGGCGACCATCACGCCGTTGTTGATCTTGGAGGCGATGTCGAGACCCTTGCTGTAAAATTCCGCGGCGTTTGCGTAGTCGCGCCGGGCCTCGAGAAATTCGCCCATGCGGAAGCAGGAGTTGGCGTCGTAAACGGTATTGTCTGGGTCGATGGCGAGAATTTTCTGCCACATCACCACGGCGCGTTCGTCGTGCCAGTCGCGCATGAGTTCGCCGAGGCTGTAAAAGGTCTCCTTTTTCTTCGAGTCGTCGAGGTCGTCGAGCTGGGTCATGGCGTCGCTCCAATCGGCGTCGGCGAGCGGCTCGTTTTGCAATTGGACGTCGGCGGCGGAGCGCATGTAAAGGCCCTCGGCGCTCTGCACATTGTGGAGCGCGGCCGCGGCGCGCTGCGGCATGCCGGCGCTCAGCAGCGTCTCGACAAGGCGGCGCAGGGAGGCATCGGACGCTTTCGCGGTGGCGTCCTTGGGAAGAAGGTTGTAGAGCGGGTCGATTGCGGGCTTTTTCTCGAGGTTGACGAAGAGGCCCGTGTAAAAGCTGAGCTTCGCGCAAAGCTGGTCGGGATCGGTCTCGCCGGCAATGTCCTTTTTCGCGGTGGCGTTTACTTTGTCAAACATGGCGCCGCGGTCCACTGCGATGGCGCATTGCTGCGCCATTTCGTAGCCGGGGTTGCGGAGCGAATAGTCGCGGCCGAAGTCGTAGGCTTCCTGGTAATTCCAGAGGGCGGTCTGGATTTGCACCCAGTTGAGGGCGGTCTTCAACTGCGCGTTTGCAGGGGTGATTTTGTCGAGCAGGGACATCAGGTTCGCGCGGTCCTTCGGGGAATCGGTTTCCGAAATCACGCGCGCGACTTCCACCGGCTGTGCGGCGTCCAGCACGGCCTGGAGGCCGGGATAGTAGTTGTTTTGGTGGAGTTCGCTGCTGTTGGCAGGAATCAAGGCCGATTCCTCGCGGTCCAACTTCTCGATTTCCTCCACAAAGCGGATGCTTTCGGCGCCATGTTTGTGCACGAAGGCCTGCCATGTCTCCTGGCTGATGTTGCCTTTGTCCGCCTCGGCGACCAATAGCTTGATGTCCCGGTCCGCGCCGGGGACCACGAACCAGCGGAGGTTTTTCCACAAATCCTGCGCGCGGGATTTGACCTCGGGGTCCTTGGAATCGAGCGCGTCGCGCACGGCATCGCGCGCTTCCGCGCCGAGGCTGAGCAGCGCGGCGGAGGCTGCGTCGCGGTCCTTGAGGTTGTCGGCCCCGAGCTGTTGCACCCAGTCTGCGGGGGTCTTGGGGCTCTGCGCTTGCGCGGAGGCCAGCAGGGCAAGCATGGCTAGCGAAGCGAGGAGCGCGGTTTTCATTGGGTGAATTGCACCGGGGGCTGTTTGGCCGCGGCCTCGTCGTCGGTGGTGGGATTGCCGGCGGCCTTCATGAACGAGCCGTAGGCGCCATCGACCAGCTTGGTGACGTCCTTGTAATCAAACGTGTAACTATGTTTAAACGCCTCGCCCGCGGGGCTCCTGCCCGTGACCACCACGTCGGCGATTTCGTCCAGAGCGTCGATCTTGATGCCGCTGCGGAATTCCTCGAGCGGGATGTCGCGTTTGCCCATGGTGATCTTGAGGTCCTTGCAGAGTTCGTACTGGCCGGCGTTGCGGAAATTGAGCACGTAGGAGACGGTGCCGAGCCAGACGAGCGTGGCCTGGCTGCCATCGGGCGGCACGGCGAAAAGCGCGAGCTGCTGGCGCTGGCGCAGGAGCACGCGGGTGGTGACGGTGCTGGGCTTGAGCGGGAGCGTGCAGAGCGGTTCCTTGCTGCTGCGAAGGAAAATATCGAGCGCCTTTGCCTCCTTGTCATAGCTCGCCCGGAGCAGGCCGTCGGTCGGGTTGAAGGAAAGGGTGAGGCCGCGCGGCTCGGTATTCAATTCCGCGCTGATGTGCGAGAGGCAGAGGGCGGAGTGGGTTGCGAAATCGATATTGAAACTCACCCCGCGCGCCGTTTCGACCTTGATGCGCGGGGTTTTGCTGGTGACCCAGATCATCGCCTCATCGATGCCGGAAAGCGTTTTGCCATTGTCCTTCGGCGGGGGAGTCGCGGCGGCGACTGCCGGTGTTGCCGCAGCCACGGCGGGCGCGGGTGTCGGCGAAGGCTGCGCCGCGGGCTGCATGGGTGCTTGCGCTGCTTGCTGGGGAGCCTGCGCGGCGGGCGCTGTCTGCGCATGCGTCGTTGCCTTATGCACCGGGAGCTGGATGAAAAGCACCAGGTGGAGCAATGCGAACAGGCCGGAAAATTGCATCGTAATCGGGACTTTAGTGGAAAAAGCGCAAAGGGAAAGTGGAAAGTAAGACGGGAAATAAAACGAAAACACGCTTTTTTTGAGCAAAATGGCGGAAATGCCGTCCAATCCCAATGCCTCACCACAGCTTTCCGAAAATATCTTGTAAAGCCGCTGGCCATGGCTAATCTCAAACCCACTAATCTATGCCCGATAACGTTCCCTCAGCTTCACGGGTCTCCGAAGATGATGTTGCAGCCATCAATCAACTCGGGGAAATTTCACAGAAAATGCGTACCGAACTGGCGCGCGTCATCATCGGCCAGGACGAGGTCATCGACCGCCTGCTGATCACCATCTTCGCCCGCGGCCACGGCCTGCTGGTCGGCGTGCCCGGCCTGGCGAAGACGCTCCTCGTGCGCTCGATTGCCGACGCAATGTCGCTCGAGTTCAGCCGCGTGCAATTCACCCCCGACCTCATGCCCTCCGACATCACGGGCACCGAAATTTTGCAGGAGAGCGACCAGCCGGGACGGCGCCGCTTCGAATACGTAAAAGGGCCGATTTTCGCAAACATCGTGTTGGCGGACGAAATCAACCGCGCCCCTCCCAAAACCCAGTCCGCGCTGCTGGAAGCGATGCAGGAGCACCGCGTCACGGCGGCGGGACACATCTATCATCTGCCCGAGCCGTTTTTCGTGCTCGCCACGCAAAACCCCGTGGAGCAGGAAGGCACCTATCCGCTGCCCGAAGCGCAATTGGATCGTTTCATGTTCCTCATCAACGTGGGCTATCCCTCGCTGGCCGAGGAAGGGCGCATCGCCCGTGAAACCACCGGTCTCGGCTCGGCGCAGCTCACGAAGACGATCACCGGCGACCAGTTGATCAAGTTCCAGGACCTCGTGCGTCGCGTGCCCGTGCCCGACCATATTTACGACTTCGTCGTGAACTTGGTGCGGAGTTCGCGGCCCGGCTCGGAGGGAGCGGCCGATTGGATCAAGGACCTCGTCACATGGGGCGCGGGACCGCGCGCCATCCAGTATTTGATATTGGGGGCCAAAGCCCGCGCGGCGCTGCAGGGAAGCTACCTGGCGCGCATCGAGGATGTCGAGGCGCTTGCGGAGCCGGTGCTCATCCACCGCATCCTCACGAGCTTCCACGCCCAGAGCGAGGGGATCACCAGCCGCGAAATCATCAAGCGCCTGATCGAGGAGACCCGCGCCGAGGCGGCGAAAGCGTAATATTCCAACAGCGTGAAACAGAGCCGGCACGAGTTTCTCGATCCGCGGGTGCTGGCGCGCCTGTCGCGCAGCCAGTTGCAGGCGCGTTTCCCCATGGCGGGGAGCATGTCGGGCCAGCACCGCAGCCCGCACAAGGGCTCGAGCGTGGAGTTTGCCGAGTATCGGAAATACGTCCCCGGCGACGATATCCGCATGCTCGACTGGCGCGTATTCGCGCGCTCGGACCGGTTCTATCTCAAGGAATTCGAGGCCGACACGAACCTGCGCGCCTATTTCGTGCTCGATGCGAGCGCGTCGATGGCCTTCGCCGGCGCGGGCGAATCGAAGCTCGCGCACGGGCGCAAGCTCATCGCCACCCTCGCGTGGCTGCTCGTGCAGCAGGGCGACGCCGTGGGCCTCACCTGCTACGGCGAGAAAACAGTGTTTGACATCCCCGCGCGGCGCAACGCGAACCACCTGCGCAACATCTTCGACGGCCTCGCCGGCGTCAAGCCCGCGGGCGAGACCCGTCTTGTGGAATCGCTCCACGTCCTCGCCGAGCGGATCCCGGCCCGCTCGCTCGTGGTGATCGTGTCGGACTGCTTCACGCCGGTCGAGGAACTGCTCGGCTGCTTCCAGCACCTGCGCTTCCGCAAGAACGACCTCGCGGTCTTCCACCTGCTGGACCGCGCCGAAATCCAGTTCGATTTCCGGCACCCGACGCGGTTCGTGGACATGGAGAACGGCTCCGCGCTCCTCGCCGAGCCCGAGACCATCCGCGCCCGTTATTTCAGCGAGTTGAACAAATATCTCGAGCGGATCAAGAGCGGCTGCCGCGAGTTCAAGGCCGAGTACCGGCGCGTGATCACCGACGAGGATTACGAGAAGGCCATCGCGAATTTTCTCATCGAGCGCGAACGGAAGAAAAAATGAAAGCGCGGCGCTGGTCCTGGGCGGTGGCGTTGGCGGGGCTTCTGCCGGCAGCAGCTTTCGCGCAGGAACAGGCGGTGCGGCAGCAGTTGCAAGCGCAACAACAGGCGCAGCAACCACAGCCGCAGCAAGAGCAACCAGCGGCGCAACAGCACAAACTCGTCCCCGCGCTCGGCTGGGATGCCGCGAAGCAGGGGGCGTTCGTCACCTCTGCCGCCGTCGATTTGCAGAACAACGTCTGGGCGGGCACGGAGGGGAACGGCCTCTGGAAATACGATTCGCGCGCGAAAAACTGGACGCAATTCACCTCGAAGGACGGCCTCGGCGACGACACGATCTACGCGCTCGCGGTGGACAAGCAGGGCCGCGTCTGGGCCGGCCATCTCAACCATGGCGTGAGCGTTTTCAGCGGTGGGAAATGGAAAAACTACGGCCTGCTCGACGGCCCGCTCGGCGACCGCGTTTTCGCCATCGCCACCTGCCCCACCGATGGCGACGTCTGGATCGCCACCGACTGCGGCGCGGCGCGCTATTCGGTCGCGAAGGACGACTGGGATTATTACACGCGCGCGAGCGGATTGGTTTCGAACCAGATCCAAGCCATCGCGTTCGATTCGAATGGGAACATTTTCCTCGGCACGCAATGCGACGGCATCGCATGGGCGAAAGCGGCGGACGGTTATAAAAAATGGAAAACCGAGACCGGCCCGCTGCAACCGCCAAACGCGGTTGCGGGGCGTGGCATGCCCACCGGTCTCATCAACAGCCTCTTCATTTCCGCCGAGCCGCAAGCGCCCGAATTGGGGGAGGCCGCGATGGCGGCGACACCTTACGGGAGCGCAATCTACATGGGCGCTCTTTTTGAAAAGATGCCGGCTTTTGATGGCAAATCGGAATGGGTTTTTGGCCGCGGCGCGGATTGGGAGGCAAACGAGAAAGGTCTTTACGCAACCCCGGATGCGCCGGGGCCGGACCCAAGCGGCATCAAGCTGGGGGTGCCGAAATCCATGCCGCTGGAGGATTGGGCCACCTGTTTCGCCGAGGACAAAAACACCAACGACTTTTGGACCGGCTATCGCATGAAAGGCGTGCAGGTGCGCGACCAGAAAACGGACCAAGCGACTACTTACGGCGGCGATGGCACGGGGATGGTGCACGCCATCTGCCTCACCGCGAAAGCCCCGCCGCTCATCGCAGTCTCCGGCATCAAGACCGGCGGTCTGATGACACTGGATGATTCCAAGGCCGGACTCGAACCCGGTCCCGCCGCTCCCAATCCCGCGCCCGCCCTCCCCGGCGCGCCCAAGCCCGCCGATGCCGCGACGCTCTCCGCGCTTGCGAAACAACTCGACGTTTTCCAAAACCAGGTGAACCAGGGCGATGCGATGTTTCTCGGCGACGACTGGCGCACCGAGGGGGATTGGGTGGGGCGCTACGGCGGCGGGTTTGCACTGCTCTGCGGGTTGCAGGATGGCAAATACGAGATCCAGCCGGGCTACGATGTTTCAATCGGGCTGGGCATCCACGTGAAGGACCACGGGCCGTCGGGCCCCATGACTGAATCCACGGACGGCGCGGACCCTGGCATGCGCGTGCTCTACAATCCCTCCGCGGGCAAACGCGCCGAGGGCGATGTGAACGACGCCAGCGCCGGGTCTCCCGCAGTCCGGCAGGATCAAGGCGGTGCATCCATCAAGACCGTGAACGATTACCCGGCCTCGTGGGAAGGCCCCGACCTCTGGCTGGATGTAAAAGTGCCCGAGGGCATTCATTGCGTGAGCCTCTATTTCACGAATTACGATGCGCAGACGGGCGATCCCCGCGCGCAGTTCCGCGACTACGACATCCAGGTGCTTCCGTGGGCGGCGGACAAGGATGCCGTGCAAAAATCGCAGCCGCTCGCCCGCGCGCGGGTCACGGATTTTTGGGGCGGCGTTTACAAGATGTTCGTCGTCTCGGGGCCGGCGCGTTACATCGTGCGGGTGGGGCGCAACCATAGTTTCATCACGAATTTGCAGGGGGTCTTCATCGACCAGATCCAACCCGATCCGCCTGAGAGCGACAAGACGTTGCCAGGGTTCGCCGCCGCGGAATACCTTCCTCCCGAGGCCCCCGACCCGGTGCTGATCAACAAGGATCCTTCCGTCGCCGCGGCTGCCGGCCTGTGGGACCTGCTCGACCATTCATTCGACAAGCGGGGCGTGGCGGGCTTGCAATTCCCGCTGCGCGTCATCGCGTACCGCTCGGCGGCGGCCTCGCACGCACCCGATGCGTTGCTGCAAGGTTGGCGCTGGCAGATGGGTTTCTGGACGAAGGAGGACCGCGACGCTTTCGACAAGGCGATGGCCGCCGCGCACAAGGCCTACATCGACAAGACCCCGCCGCCGGATGACAACTAAGTTTTACAAACCGTTGCGCTTTGCGCCGCGGCGGCAAACAGGAGAATCCAGACAATGAAGAGACGTAACCCATCCTGGCAACGCGCCTCCGTTTTCGTTTATTTTACAACATTTTGCGCGCTTGCATCCGCACAGTTGCAGCAACTCCAGCCGGGCCAACAACCCGCCCCGAAGCTCGCTCCCGCGTTCGGCTGGGACATGGCGAAGCAGGGCGGTTTTGTCACGTCCGTCGCGGTCGATGCGCAGAACAACGTCTGGGCCGGCACCGAGGGGAACGGCCTCTGGCGCTACGATCCCGGCAAAAAGGAATGGACGCAATTCACGAGCAAGGATGGGCTCGGCGACGATACGATTTACGCGCTGGTTGTGGACAAACTCGGGCGCGTCTGGGCCGGGCATCTCAACCACGGGGTGAGCGTCTGGAATGGCAAAGCGTGGAAAAATTACGGCGTCCTCGACGGCCCGCTCGGGGCGCGCGTGTTTGCGATGGCGACCTGCCCGAAGGATGGCGACGTCTGGATCGCGACCGATTGCGGCGTGGCCCGGTATTCCATCGACGGGGACGATTGGGATTATTTTACGACCGCGAGCGGGCTGCCTTCGAACCAAATCCAGTCGGTCGCATTCGATTCGGACGGCAACATTTACCTTGGAACACAATGCGACGGCGTCGCGATGGCCGACCGCAGGCAGAAATACGCGAAGTGGAGCGTGGCGCGCGGCGAGAATGAATTGCCGGAAGGCGTCATGGGGCGCGGGCTCACGAGCAGCATGGTCAATGGCATCGTCAGCCTGATGCCGCCGAAAAACCCGCAATTCCAATCGTGGCCGGAGATGCTCTACGTGGCCACGCCCAACGGGCTTTCCGTGAGCGGCGACCGGGGCGATCATTTTCTGTTCATTCGCGGCGCGGATTGGGAGGACAATGAGAAGGGGCGCATGAATCCGCCCGCCGCGCCCAATCAACAGCAGCCAGGGGGAGCGGTGCTGGTCCAGCGAAGGCTCGGGATGGGCTTTATGGGGGGCTTCGGCGGCGGGCGCGAGATTCAACTCGCACAGGCGATAGTGTCGCGGGCCGCGCAGATGAACGCGCGGCCGCAGGAGGATTGGGTGAGCGTCGTGCGCGGCGACAACGAGACCGGCGCGCTCTGGGTAGGTTATCGCACGAAGGGCTTGGAGAAACGGGAATTTTACAGCCAGGTCACCCATTACGACACCGGCGGCGCCGACATGAATGTGCGCGCGATTTGGACAGGGCCGAAGACGCCGGTGCTCGTCGCCGTTTACGATGAAAAAAACGGCGGCTTGAAAATCCCCGCCGACATCGACGCCAGCCTCACTCCCGGCGACGCGGCCGATCAAGCGCCCCCGCTGCCATCCCCCGCGAAGCCGCCCACCGCCGATGACATAGCGCCGCTGGTCAAGCGCCTCGGCGTTTATCAAAACGAACTCAAGCCCGGCGAGGCGGCTTTCCTCGGCGACGATTGGGACACCGGCGGCGATTGGGTGAATCACTATGGCACGTCGTACGCGATGCTCTACATGAACGAGGGACCGCGGGTCACCCCGTACGAGGTCGAACCGGGATTCAACTCGACTGCCGAGATCGGGCCGCATTTTAAAAATCCGGCGGATCAGACCACCACCTACCAGTCGCAGAGCGTGGGAACCAACCCCGCAACCCAGCAGGTGGTCTACAATCCGTTTTATCATTCGGCCAACCGCTCCACCGACAACCGGCGCGTCCTCTACGGCCCGACGCTGGGCCGCCGCAGCGAGGGCGAGGTGAACGACCGTTCCTTCGACAAGGATAATTACCCGCTTACGTGGGAGGGGCCGGGGTTGTGGGTCACGGTTGAGGTGCCCAAGGGCGTTTTCAAGCTGAGCCTCTATTTCCAGAATTTTGACGGGCAGGAAGGCCCCGACAACAAATTGCGCGACTACGACATCGAAATCCTCCACCCGGAGGAATCGCGTGAGGCCACGGCAAAGGGCGCGCCGCTGGCCCGCGCGCGCGCGGTGGATTTCGAGGGCGGGGTTTACAAGCGTTTTGTCGTCGCCGGGCCGGCGAAATACGTGGTGTATATCCAGCGGAACCGCAGTTACGTCACCAAGCTACTCGGGCTTTTCGTCGATCCCGCCGCCGGGCCGGCCGGTGGCGCGAAGCCGCTGCCCGGGTTTGACATTGTTAAATACGTCGCGCCGCCGACCGCCGAGTCCGGCGCGGATCCCGCGCTCGCCGCAGCGAAGCAATTGTGGGACGCCGTTTCGAACACGGAGGACAAGAGTGGGGCGGTCACGCTCAGGCAGCAGCTTCGTGTCTGGGCCTACCGCGCCGCCGCTGCCGCCAAGGCCCCGGCCCCGCTCCTTGCCGGCTGGCGCTGGCAAATGGGCTACTGGCTGCCGGAGGATCGCGACGCATTCGACCAGGCCACCGCGCAGGCTTTCAAGGCGTATTCGGAAAAAGCCAAGGGAGACAGTCATGAAGAGAAAAAATAAAAGCCGTTTTTCGGCGCGCATTTTTTCCATCGTGGTTGCCATCGCGCTCCTGCCGGGCGCGCTCCATGCGCAGGACGAGCCGAAGCTGGTGCATGCCTTCGGCTGGGACCGCGAAACCCAGGGGGCGTTTGTGACCTCGGTGGCCGTCGATTTGCAAAACAACGTCTGGGCCGGTACGGAAGGCAACGGTCTCTGGCGCTACGATTCGCGCAAAAAGGAATGGTCCCACTTCACCGCGGATGAAGGCCTCGGCGGCGATCCCGTCAAGCAAGGCCTCGGCGACGAGTATGTTTATGCCCTCGCAGTGGACAAGCTGGGCCGCCTCTGGGCCGGCAGCCTCAATCACGGCGTGAGCGTTTTCAACGGCGAGAAGTGGAAAACGTATGACGTCGCCGAAGGCCCTCTCGGCAGCCGCGTGTTTGCAATCACGACCTGCCCGACCGACGGCGATGTGTGGATCGCCACCGATTGCGGCGTGGCGCGCTACTCCCTCGCAAACGACGACTGGGATTACTACACGCGCGCCAGCGGTCTGCCTTCCAATCAGATCCAGGCCATCGCTTTTGATTCGAAGGGCAACATTTATCTCGGCACGCAATGCGACGGCATCGCCATGGCAACCACGGCGGAAAATTACAAAAAATGGACCAGCGTCACCGCGCCGGGAATGCCCGTCACCGCCACGGGCGACGGATTGCCGAGCGGCTTGATCAACGACATCACCGTCCTCGACGGCGACAAAATCGTCGCCGCGACCCCCGAGGGCGCGGGTGAGAGCGACGATGGCGGGAAGACATGGAAATTTGTCCGAGGCAAAAACTGGAAGAACAATGTGAACGGGCTTTACCCCGCCGCCCCGGTGGCGCCCGAATCGGACACCGAGGCGGTTTTCGCGGAAGATTGGATTTCCACCATCCGGCAGGATCAGCAGACCAAGAACGTCTGGATCGGCTATTGGAAATTGCCCGCGGAATTGCGGGGCCCTGCGATGGATAAAGTCATCGCGACAGCCGAGGCGGGCCCTTGGGAAAATACAGTCCGCGCCATTTGTCTTCCGGCAAAAGGCCCGCCGCTGATTGCGATTTCCGATGTGCATGTGGGCGGGTTGATGACCGTCAATAGCGCCACCGCGGAGTTGGAACCGGGCGGCGATCCACGCAAAACCGCCCCACAGCTTCCTTCCCCCGCAAAGGCCCCCGATGCCGCGACGCTTGCCGCACTGGCGAAGCGAATCGGTGTTTTCAAGGCCCAGCTGAAAGCGGGCGAGGGTTATTTCCTCGGCGACGATTGGCGCACGCAAGGCGACTGGGTGGGGCGTTACGGAAATTCCTACGCGATGCTCTGCGGGCTGGGCGATGCCGGGACTTTCCAAAGCGAGCCCGATTATGCCGTCCAGGTCGGTCTCGGCCCGCACACCAAAAATAATGCCAGCGACCCGGAAACCTATGTCAGGAACAGGGACGCCGGCAATTTGCGCATCCCGTATGATCCCGCCAGCGGCCATCGCGTCGAGGCGGAGCTGAACGATCTCACCTGCCACTGGCCCACGTATCCGGATTATTGGGACGGTCCCGATCTTTGGGTGGATGTCACCGTCCCCGCGGGGCTGCACCGCGTAAGCCTCTATTTCGACAACAACGACGGGCAGGCGGCCGGCGGCGGCAACCTGGACTTCAACAGGAAATTTCGCGATTACGATCTCCAGTTGCTCCCTTGGGCCGAGGACAAGGACGCGGTGCAGAAATCACAGCCGCTGGCGCGCGCGCGGGTGGTCGATTTCCGGGGCGGCGTTTACAAGCGTTTCGTCGTCGCGGGGCCCGCGCATTACATTTTCCGCGTGGGGCGCAACCACAGTTTCGGCACGAAGATCATGGGCGTTTTCATCGACCGGATTGCGGGCGACCTCCCGGCCACGCACACGCCGCTGCCCGGTTTTGATCAGGTGAAATATGCGGTGCCCGCGCTGAAGGACAAATCGGCCATCACCGGCAATGCGGCCCTTTCGGCGCCGGACGCCTTGTGGAGCGCGCTCGATCTGGCGCTCGACAAACCCGGCGCGGCAGGCCTGCAGTACCCGTTGCGCGTCATTTCCTGGCGCGCCGTCCTCGCGGCCGGCAACGCCCCGGCGGAATACCTCGACGCGCTGCGCTGGCGGCTCGGCATCTGGACGAAGGAGGACCGCGATGCGTTCGACAAGGCAACGGCGGAGGCGTTCAAGGCGTATTCTGACAAGCAAAAACCCGAGCCGGAGGAGCAATAAAATGAAGACGCAAAATAAAATACAACGCTCCCCGTGCGCGCGTATTGGAATCCGTTTTTGCGCCTGGGTGGCGTTGCTCGCGATGTTCGCACCGTGCGCGCTCCATGCGCAGGAGCAGCGGCGGCTGGTGCGCGCGCTCAATTGGGACCGCGAATCGCAGGGCGGCTACGTGACCTGCGTCGTGGCCGATTTGCAAAACAACATCTGGGCCGGCACCGAGGGAAAAGGCCTCTGGCGCTACGACGTGAACAAAAAAACGTGGTCGCACGTGACCGTCGATGACGGCCTCGGCGACGACAACATTTACGCGCTCGCGGTGGACAAGCTCGGGCGCGTCTGGGCCGGGCACCTCAACCACGGCGTGAGCGTTTTCAACGGCGAGAAATGGAAAAACTACGGCGTGATGGAAGGCCCGCTCGGCGCGCGCGTGTTTGCCATCGCCACCTGCCCGGCCGATGGTGACGTCTGGATCGCCACCGATTGCGGCGTCGCGCGCTACTCGCTCGAGAAGGACGACTGGGATTACTACACACGCGCGAGCGGGCTGCCATCGAACCAGGCCCGCGCGATCGCTTTCGACTCGAAGGGGAACGTTTATCTTGGCATGCAGTGCGACGGCGTCGCGATCGCCTCGGCGGCGGACGGCTACAAAAAATGGACGAACGTCACCGGCCCGAAAATGCCGGCCACCGGCACGGGCGACGGGTTGCCGAGCAGCATCATCAACGACATCACCGTGGCCACCGTCGCCGGGAACGAGCGAGTCATCGTCGCC
The DNA here is from genome assembly GCA_035550335.1 of Chthoniobacteraceae bacterium. Taxonomy (GTDB): domain Bacteria; phylum Verrucomicrobiota; class Verrucomicrobiia; order Chthoniobacterales; family Chthoniobacteraceae; genus DASZPK01. Next base: position 14,386 of record DASZPK010000335.1, read on the forward strand.
ACGCCGGAAGGGATGGGCGAGAGCGACGACGGCGGGCAGAAATGGAAATTCATCCGCGGGCAGGATTTCCAAAACGACGTCGACGGCCTTTACCCGGAGCCGCCCGAGCAGAACGATCCCGCCGCCACCGCCACCGAGGGAGCGGACGATCTTTTCATGGAGGATTTCATCACAGCCATCAAGCAGGATGAAAAAACGAAGCACATGTTCGTCGGCTATCGCAAAAAGGGGATGGAGGTCCGCAGCGAGTCGATGGACGGTTTCCTCATCGGCGCGCAGCAGAGCGATTGGAACTATACGGTCCGCGGGTTTTGCCTGCCGGAGAAAGGGCCGCCGCTCATAGCAGTCGCCGATGTCCATGTGGGCGGCCTCATGACGCTCGACAACGCGAGCGCCGAGCTTGAGCCGGGCGACGCGCCGCCGAAGACCGCCCCGGTCCTTCCCTCGCCCGTGAAGGCCGCGGATGCCGACACGCTTGCCGCGCTCGCGAAACACCTCGCGGTGTTTAAAAACCAGTTAAAACCCGGCGAAGGCTATTTCCTCGGGGACGATTGGGGCACCGAGGGCGATTGGATTGGGCGCTACGGCGCGTGTTTTGCGAAGCTGTGCGGGCTTGGCGCGGACGGGACTTTCGCTCCCGAGCAGGGGTTCGACGTGAAGATCGACATCGGCCCGCACAACAAGGAGCAGAACGATCCCGCACCTGAATCCTACGTCGCCAACAAGCACGCGAACGCCCTGCGCGCGCCGTACAATCCGCTCACCGGCCATCGCGTCGAGGCGGAGCTCAATGACCTCAGTTGCCGCCTCCCGACCTACGACGCCGACTGGGAGGGGCCCGACCTCTGGGTCGACACGAAAGTCCCCGCGGGCCTCTACCGCGTGAGTCTTTACTTCCACAACTACGACGAACAGGCGACCACCGGCGGCCACGATTTCGACAACAAATATCGCGATTACGACGTGCAATTGCTCGCATGGCAGGACGACCGCGACGCCGTGCAAAAATCCCAGCCGATGGCGCGCACGCGCGTGGTCGATTTCCGCGGCGGC
>DASZPK010000336.1:0-2865 GCA_035550335.1 Chthoniobacteraceae bacterium
GAGAGGATGCTCGCCGCCGTCGACTGGAAATCGGCGGGCCGCTCGATGATTTTCGCGCTCAAGTTCACCGTCTTTCCGTCCGCGCGCACCACCGCGATCGGCACCACGGTGTCCACTGGCGTCTCAGCCACACGGTTGTAAAGGTCGAGCGGCCCCGCAATCTCGCGGTTGTTAAACTTTGTAATCACATCCCCCTTTTTGATCCCGGCCCCTTCCGCCGGCGAACCGCTCTTCACATCCATCACCACCGCGCTCGCCGAGTTCACCCCGAGCTGCGCCGCCATGTCGGGCGGCAGCCGGTCCACGTTCACGCCCAGGTAGCTCCGCACCACCCGGTGGTAATTGATGATGCTCTCCATCGTCCGGCGCGCGACGTTCGACGGAATCGCAAAACTCAGCCCCTGCGGCTGGAGATGGTTCGCCTGCGGCGACGCCACGCGCGTATTGATCCCGATGATTTCCCCCTGCAAATTCACCAGCGGCCCGCCGGAATTCCCCTCGTTGATCGCCGCGTCCGTCTGGAAATATTCCTGGTGGCTCTCCTCCACCACGCGCGATTTCGCGGAGATGATCCCGTGCGTCACCGTCTCCTGCAAGCCGAGCGGATTCCCCACCGCAAACACCGCCTGCCCCACTTTCACGTCGTCCGAATCCCCAAGATGCAGCGGCGTGAGATGGTCGGCCTTGATCTTCAGCACCGCGATGTCCGTCTCCGGATCGCCCCCCAACACCTCCGCCGGCACCACGCGCCCATCGTTCAAATCGACCTGCACTTTCTCGGTGTCCGCGACCACGTGGTAATTCGTGAGGATGTGCCCCTCCTTCGAAACAATCACCCCCGAGCCCAGCACCGAGAGGTCCGCAAGCTGCGGCGACAGCCCGTGGTACGGATCGAAAATGTAAGTCCCCGTCTCCACTTTTTTCGAGGTCGTGATGCTCACCACAGACGGCAGCACCTTGTCCACCACGCTCTCGTTTTCCTGGTCGATCGCCGAGAGCACATGCACATTCGACAAATCGAGCACCGGCTGGGTCGCCGGCGTGAAAGGCGACCTCCCTCCCGGCGTCACGCGCCGGTGCGTCCAAACGTAAACGCCCGCGAGAAACACCGCCACCACGACGAGGAACACGAGAAATCGTTTCATGCGAAAAAATCAGCTCACTTGGGAGAGCACCGGTTTCCTGCTTTCCCGGATCAACTCCCGAAAATATTGATTTTCAGGCCGCTGTAAATGCGGATCGTCGCGGAAAATCGCCGTCACCGCGCCCCGCGCCAGCCCGATCAATTCCCCGTCCTTGAGCAGATCGCCGATTTTCAACGGCGCCAGCCCGCTCTGCGCCGTGCCCAGCAGATCGCCCGGCCCGCGCAATTTCAGGTCCTCCTCCGCAATCTTGAACCCGTCCGACGTCGCCTCGAGAATCTTCAATTTCTCGAACGATTCCCCCGCCTTCTTCTCATTGCTGATCAGCACGCAATATGACTTGTGCCCGCCGCGCCCCACGCGCCCGCGCAACTGGTGCAACTGCACCAGCCCGAACCGCTCCGCATTTTCGATCAGCATGATATTCGCATTCGGCACGTCGATCCCCACCTCGATCACCGAAGTCGCCACCAGCGCCTTGCTCGCGCCGTCGCGAAACCGCCCCATCACCGCCTCCTTCTCCTCCGCATCCACCCGCCCGTGCAACAGCTCGCACCGCATCGGCTCGAGCAATTTTTTCCATTTCTCAAACTCCCGCGTCGCCGCCTTCGCCTCCAGCTTTTCTGATTCATCGATCAGCGGATAAACAATGTAAGCCTGCCGCCCTTTTTCGAGATGCTCCCGGATGAACTTCACCACCTCCGGCAACTTCGCCTCATCCCTCACCGCCGTAATGATCTTCCCGCGATTGGGCGGCATCTCATCCAGCGTCGACACATCCAGATCGCCATAAATCGTCATCGTCAACGTCCGCGGAATCGGCGTAGCCGTCATCACGAGCACATCCGGCGCGACCCCCTGCCCGATCAGCCGCGCCTTCTGCATCACGCCAAACTTGTGCTGCTCATCGATCACCACCAGCCCGAGCTTCGAAAACTCCGCGCCCTCATAAAGCAGCGCATGCGTGCCGATCACGATATTAGGCGACACATCGCGCCACAATTCCTCTCCCCGCGAAACAACCGCCCCGCGCGCACGCAAATCGCCCACACCATCCCCCGCGTCGCGCGCCACCCTCCGGGGAGGATACGCGTCCCGCGTGTCCTTTCCGGCGTCCCGCCGGAAAGCCGGATTGGACTCCGTCACGTCGAAATCGCACCCCGGAAACCAAACCCACGGGTACGGATGCCCCTCCGACACAATCCCCGCATTCCAAGGATTCGCCGTGATATAATTGAACTTCTCCTCAAGATCGCTTTCCGAGCGGATCAACCGGTCGAAATACTCATCCTCCCATACCGCCGCGGATTTTCCCTGCGCCTGGTTAATCTTGTGCGACGTATACGATTTGATCGAATGCAAAATCTCCGCGAGCGAATGGAAAACCGCGTTTCCCTTCGAGTCATTCTCCTTCACCTGCGGTTCGATCAAGAAATGCACATGGTCGTGCATCACGCACGCGGCATATAATTCATACCGCTTTCCATCAAAATGGCGGATCGCATCAAGGGTGATGGTCCGCGCGTCCGGCGGGAGCGGAACCCGTTTTTTTGTCGAAAACGTGATCGCGTATTTTGCCCAAGGGCGCTCGAAGTGCGGGAGACGACGCCGTGAATAGTGTGCGCCTTCGGCGGTTTGGGTCGAGCTTTCCGGCGGGACGCCCGAAAGGACACGCGGGACGCGTATCCTCCCCTCAAACAGCGGCAGCGCCCCATGCTCCTCA
>DASZPK010000337.1:0-7791 GCA_035550335.1 Chthoniobacteraceae bacterium
GACAACCCGAAATGGATCGGCCGCTTCAACGAGCGCCCCGTGGCCGAAATCTGGGAGCTCTATTGGAAAGCGTACGAGCAATGCATCCGGAGCGCCCTGTTTGACTTTGTTGCACACCCCGACCTCGTCAAGAAATTCGGCCACCGCCCGCCCGGCGACCTCCGCAAATACTACGAGCCGAGCATCGCCGCCGCCGCTGAGAAAAACGTGGCCATCGAAATCAACACCGCCGGCCTTCGCAAACCCGTCGGCGAGATGTATCCCAGCCTCGAATTCCTGCAGATGGCGCGCGCCGCCGGCATCCCGCTCCTCATCAATTCCGACGCGCACGCCCCCGGCGAAGTCGGAGCGAATTTCGCCGAGGCGTCCGCCCTCGCGCGCGAGGCGGGATATGCGGAAACGCTGCGGTTTAACAAACGTAAACGCACCGCCGTGCCGCTGTGATTGACTCATGCGCACAGATCGCTCCTTGTTAAACAGCAAGTCGCAGCAGCTCCGGGGAGCGCACGCGGCTCGCGTGCTGTATTCGGCGGCCCGCCGAATACACCGAACGGCGCGCCGCTCCCAGCAAGCACGTCCCCACCGCAACCTGACGCCCCGTCATTTTCACGCGGACGCCCATTTGGACCGCCTCATCCTGCGTCATGTTTGCGGCGAGCCGCCGCAAACAGCACGCGGGCCGCGTGCGCTCCCCGGAACATCCGCGCCTCACCTCGGGCCAGCGACCCCATGAACCTCCTCGCCCGCCGCCGCACATTCACTTTCCCGCGCCGCCCGCTGGTGATGGGCATCATCAACCTCGTCGAAGACTCCTTCTCTGGCGACGGCCTCGCCGACCCGGGCGCCGCTCTCGCACGCGCGCAACAGATGATCGCCGATGGCGCCGACATCATCGATGCCGGCGGCGAGAGCGCCGGCACCAAACGCGCCGCCATGAGCGAGCAGGAGGAGATCGACCGCCTCTGCCCCTTCATCGAAAAATACCTCGCGCTTGAAAACCCGCCGCCCCTCTCCATCAACACCTGGCGCCCCGCCGTCGCCCGCGCCGCCCTCGCCACCGGCGGCGACATCCTCAACGACATCGGCGCGCTCCCCACCGATGAAAACGCCCGCATCTGCGCGCAGCACAGCGCGGCCTTGCTCATCATGCACAGCGTCGGCGAACCGAAAATCAAACACACCCACGTCCACTACGACGACGTGATGCAAACCCTCGACACCTTCTTCGAGGAAAAAATCGCGCTCGCAATGTCGGCGGGCCTCCCGCGCGACGCCATCATTCTCGACCCCGGCATCGATTTCGCCAAGCAGCGCGACGACAACCTGCGCATCTACCGCGAGCTCGCCCGCCTGCAAAAATTCGAGCGCCCCATCCTGCTCCCCGTCTCTCGCAAAACCGTGATCGGCGAAGTCCTCAACATCGCGGACCCCAGCCAGCGCGACGCCGGCACAGTCGCGTGCATCGTGAGTGGCATGCTGCGCGGCGCATCCATCTTCCGCGTGCATAACGTTCGCGCGGCAGTGCAGGCGGTGAGGATGGTGGAAGCGGTTGAACAAGTTGATGTCTCGTCATGAACATCGAACCCGACATCATCCGGCGCATCAAAGAGGATTTCCCCGTGACGGACGCCACAGGCGCCATCGAATTGCTTGTAGAATCTGGCGTGTCGGGCCGCGTTGCGCGATGCATGGTTTTCGCCGCCCGCGGGTCGCTGGCGAATCTCCGCAAACTGGCCGATGTGGCCGCAAAGGATTACCGGGACGCGATCATGGCGGGTGAATATGATAATGCTCGAAGGCATATTCGAGATTTCTGTGTTTCATTCCTCATCGATTCTCCCGGCAAATTCTGGATTTCCGAATTTGCAAAAATGATGGATCACCGGGGTTACTCACTGATCTCAGTCGATCCGATTGAGGACAGAGCGACAGCGATTTTCGACGGCGGCGCAGGGCGTCTCACAGTGGCAAAGCAAAATAACCGATGGTCGCTATACGCCGGAGCCGTTGATGCCGGGCTCCACGGCCTCGCCGGAGAATACGACAGCGAAAGGCAATTCACCGACGCGGTTTCCAGTTACCTTTTGACGAGGCACAATCCCATCCGGCCTCTTTGATGGCGGAGACAAGAATCATTATGCCGGCGCGGTGGTCGCCTGCACCGGCCGCACGGGGATTTCGCGCGAGGCGAGGTATTCCTTCACATCGCCCACGGTATATGTGCCGAAATGGAAAATGCTCGCCGCAAGCACCGCATCCGCCTTGCCGGAAATCAGCACCTCCGCCATGTGCTCGAGCTTCCCTGCGCCGCCGCTCGCCACCACCGGGATGCCGACCGACTCGCTCACCTTCCGCGTGATCTCGAGGTCGAACCCCGCTTTCGTGCCATCCGCGTCGATGCTGTTGAGCACGATCTCACCCGCGCCGAGTTCCGTGACCCGCAGCGCCCATTCCGCGGCGTCGAGGCCCGTGGCCTGGCGGCCGCCGTGCGAAAAGACTTCCCATTTCCCAGGCGCGGTGCGCTTGGCGTCGATCGCGACCACGATACACTGGCTGCCGAAACGCTCCGCTCCCTCGCGGATCAACTCCGGCGTCTTGAGCGCCGAGGAATTGATGCTGATTTTGTCCGCCCCGGCGTTGAGCATCGCGTGCATGTCGTCCGTGGTGCGGATTCCGCCGCCCACGGTGAGCGGCATGAAACATTGATCAGCAGTCCGTTTAATAACGTCCAACATCGACGCCCGCCCGTGCGCCGTCGCCGTGATGTCGAAGAACACCATCTCGTCCGCCCCCTGGCGGTCGTAGCGCAGCGCGAGCTCGACGGGATCGCCCACGTTGCGCAGTTCCCCCGCCTCGGCTTTTCCGAATTGCACGCCGCGCGTGACCTGGCCGTTGTGGACATCGAGACAGGGAATGACACGTTTAATTAACATTTTAGCTTATAGATGATAAATTGGTTATAAATCCCACAAATATTAACACAAATTTGTCTTTTTAGGCTGGATTTTGAAGAATGATTGTGTTGACATTTTTTCCCGCGTCTTTAATTTCCGCGCGCGGCAAAGGAGCGAGTGTAAGCGGGCAGTAACATTCAACAAAGGATTTTATGGGTAATAGCAAGACGGGGAAATCACAACCCAAAACCACGAATGGTGGCGAGGGCGCAAAAAAATCCGGTTCGTTCGAAATTTCCAATGAGCCGGTCATCCACGGCAAAACGGAAAATGACGTGCACAAATACGAAGCGGCGCACGAGGCACATGGGGCGCACGAGACCCAATCGGACGTTGCCGCCGCCGTGCTCCACACCGCCTACGAGGAACTCGGCCAACTCCCCGAAAGCTACGGCGCCAACGACATTTTCCTCATCGCCCGCGACCCGCAATGGCTCTTCACCTATTGGGATATCGATTGGTCGAGCTACCCCGCCAACGCCGCGAAGGACAAAAAAGTCGTGCTGAAAGTTTTCTCCGGAGCCGGCCGCGAGGAGGCGGCCATCGAGGTGAATCCAGAGGCGAAAAATTGGTACATTCCCGTCTCGAAGCCCGCCACGACTTACCACGTCGAGATCGGCTACACCGGCGCGAAGGGAAAATGGACTTCCATCGCCCGCTCCGGCAGCGCCACCACGCCGGCGGACGCGCTTTCCGCCGAGGAATCGGCCGAGTTTGCCACGCTCCCGTTTCATCTCACCTTCCAGCGCCTCGTGGAGATGGTGAAGGTCGCGATGGCCGAAGGCGAAACACTCGTGGGCGCGCTCTCGCGCCTCCAGGGCGAAGGGCGGAAGCTTGCATTCGCGCCCGGCAAGTCTCCGAACTGGACCCCGGAACAGCGCGACGTCCTAATCGCCCTCCTGGGCAGTGAGATTGTGGACAAAGTGGGCATGGGCTCCGCCGAAATCGACCAGCTTTTGCGCAAGGAACTCCAGAAAAAATTGCACACCGAGAGCGCCAGCGAACTCGCCGCGAAAGGCTGGGGCCCGGGCGTGAGCAGCCTATTCAGCGGTGTTGGCCTTTGGGGACCGGAAGTCACGAGCCTCTTCAGCGGCGTCGGCGCAAGTTGGAGCGCGCAACCCTTCAGCGAGAAAAAATCGCGCGAATTTTTCATGCACGTCAACGCCGAAGTCATCTTCTACGGCGGCACGCATCCCGATGCGAAGGTGACCATCGACGGCAAACCGATCGCGCTCAACGCCGACGGCACCTTCCGCTACCATTTCAAATTCCCCGATGGCGATTACAACATCCCCATCGTCGCCGTCTCGCCGGATGGCGTTGAGGCGCGCTCCGCCACGCTCTCCTTCAAGCGCGAGACCGCTCGCAAAGGCGACGTAGGCCACACCGCGCAACCCAAGCAGCTCAAGAAGCCCATTGGGAAAAAGAAGAAGTAAGCGGGATTGCGTAGCAGAAGCCGGCAGAGCATGAGTTTGTCATGACAGTCAAATTTGCCGATTCCTACATCGACCGTCTTTTCGCGGAGAAAGACATCCCGTTGCTTCACCAGATGGTAAGCGCGGTCAGCAAGGAGCGGCCATTGCCGGATGAATTCTGGTTGTTCCGGCGATTGGTGGAATGGAGTGGATCTTCAAAGTCGGGGGTCTGGCAATTTTATGAGGGCATCGATGAGCCTGAATACGAGCAGATCGCCCATGCGCTCCCGTGGTTTGATTTGCACGAAATCGCGGAACAATTTCGCGGTGGGAAAAATTCGTCCTTGGCGCCGGATCGCGGCGCGACCCTCGGCCAATGGATCGATGCTCACGAACAGGAAATCCACGCAGCAGCGTTCAATCTCATCCTGCCATACAAGGATCTCCTGCGAAGCGAAGCTTGAGGGATTCGACCACGTTATAAAAGGCGCGCTCGACGGTGGTCCGTTCATTTTGCTTTAATGAGGGATGCCCCGCGCGACTGCACTGCAAAACAAGGACCGCCTTGCGGAGGAGTTTTTCAAATTCCTCGAGTTTGAAAAAAACGCCTCGCCGCGCACCCTGGAGAATTACCGCCACGCGCTCGGGAAATTCCGCGCGACCCAGGAGAAGGCGCCGGGCTGGCTCGATTGCGATGCGGACCAATTCCGAGCCTACCTCTTCGCCTGCATGAAGGCAGGCATGGCGCGCGCGACCATCCGGCTCCATTTCGCGGCGTTGCGGACGTTTTACAAATTCCTCGTCGAGCGCCATGGCCTCGTGCTGAACCCGTTCAAGGAAGTGCTGCTGCCCAAGATGGAAAAGAAACTCCCGCTCGTCCTCACAGTAAAGCAGGTGGACGAGCTGCTCTCCGCGCCGTTCAAGGTCGAGCGCGAGAAGCAGGCCCCGCCATGGACCGCCGCGCGCGACGCCGCCATCATGGAATTGTTTTACAGCAGCGGACTGCGCCTCGAGGAACTCGTATCACTCGATGTAGGCGGCATCGATCCCTACTCCGAGAACGTGCGCGTCCTCGGCAAGGGCCGCAAGGAGCGCATCGTCCCCGTCGGCGCGCCCGCGCTCTCGGCCATCCAGCGCTACCGCAGCGAGGCGCATGTAAACGCCGGCCCGCTCTTCATCAACAAAATGCGCCGCCGCCTCAGCGCGCGCAACGTCGCGATGATGATGAAAAAATACCTTCGCCACACGAGCATCCCGATTTCCGTCAGCCCGCACAAATTGCGCCACAGCTTCGCCACTCACCTCCTCGACAACGGCGCCGACCTCCGCAGCGTGCAATCGCTCCTCGGCCACGCGAGCCTCTCGACCACGCAGATATACACCCACGTCACCGTGGAGCGACTAAAAAAAGCCTACGACCAGGCCCACCCGCGGGCGTGATTGAGGGCAAACGAACCGCAAAGAGCGCAAAGGCCGCGGAGAAAAACAAATGTGGATTCCGGTCTTTGCGCTCTTCGCGTTCTTTGCGGTTTATTAGAGCATCTGCCAGAAATTCCTCGTTCCCAGGCTCCAGCCTGGGAACGCACTTGTCTTGGAAGCTCCAGCTTCCTCGGGTGCGCCCTCAACCCATGTTTTACAGTTTCCCCGCGATGAACTTCTCCAGCTTCACGATGTCCGCCGCGAATTTACGGATGCCCTCGGCGGTTTTTTCCGTGGCCATCGCGTCGTCGTTCAGCATGTAGCGGAAGGTCTTCTCGTCGAGCGGGATTTTCTTGATGTCGCTCGCCTGCGCGGCTTCCACGTTCAGCTTGCGCTCAACCGGGTCGTGCGACGCGGCGAGTTTCGCCAGCAGGTCGGGGCTGATGGTCAGCAAATCGCACCCGGCGAGCTCGATGATCTGGCTCACGTTGCGGAAGCTCGCGCCCATCACCTCTGTCTTGTAGCCGAATTTTTTGTAGTAATGGTAGATCGTGGTCACCGACTGCACGCCGGGATCCTCCGCGCCGGTGTAGTCGCGCTTCATCGCGGCTTTGTACCAGTCGTAAATGCGGCCCACGAACGGCGAGATGAGCTGCACCTTCGCCTCGGCGCACGCGATGGCCTGCGCGAGCGAGAAGAGGAGCGTGAGGTTGCAATGGATGCCTTCCTTCGAGAGCGCCTCGGCGGCCTTGATGCCTTCCCACGTGGAAGCGATCTTGATCAAAATCCGGTCGCGGCTGATTCCATTTCCCTCGTAAAGCTTGATGAGCTGGTGCGCCTTGTCGATGGAGCCCTGCGTGTCGAAGGAGAGGCGCGCGTCCGTTTCCGTGGAGACGCGGCCCGGGACGATTTTCAAAATCTCCATGCCGAACGCGACCAGAACGTGGTCAATGATGTCCTCGATTTGCGCCGCGCCGGTGAGCCCCGCTCTTTTGCGGTCGGCGATCACTTTGTCGAGGATGTGGGCGTATTCCTTTTTCTGCGTTGCAGCGTAGATGAGGCTCGGGTTCGTGGTCGCGTCCTGCGGCTTGAATTCCCGCATCGTCTCGAAATCGCCCGTGTCGGCGACGACCCTGGTGAATTTCTTGAGTTGGTCGAGCTGGCTGAGGCCAGTGGTGGTTTGCGCGGTGGTGGTTGTGCTCATGTGAAAAGAATACGTCGCTGGCGTTTCGTTGGACTTCCCTTGATTCCAAGTCAGGTTATTCCCATCGTCGCGGGGAGGCAAAAGGTTTTTTGTGCCGCAGGGTGGACGGCAATTGCGTTGACACTACATCCTTACGATTATTGAATCCGTAATACTGAAATAGCATGCGCTTTCTCAACACTTTCAAACGCATCTTTCACGACGAGCCTGCCAGCGTCCGCTTTTCCATCGCCGGCACTTACGCCATACTGGTGCTGGCAAACGTCGCCGCCTGGGTCTGGGCCTTCACGGCATTCCATTCCGACGCGAAACTGCTGGGCCTCGCGGGAACCGCCTACCTCTTCGGCCTGCGCCACGCGGTCGATGCCGACCACATCGCGGCCATCGACAACGTGGTCCGCAAGCTCATGCAGGGCGGCAAACGCCCCGTGACCGTCGGGTTCTTTTTTTCGCTCGGGCATTCCACGGTGGTCGTGCTCCTGTCGGTGGTGGTGGCCGTGACCGCCCTCGCGCTGAAAGAGGACACGCTCACCCACATCGGCGGCATCATCGGCACATCGGTCTCCGCGTTTTTCCTGCTCGTCGTGGCGGTCATGAACATCCTCATCATGGCCGGCACATGGCGCGTCTTCCAGCGGGTGCGCGCCAGCGGGCGTTACGAGGAGGAAAACCTCGATATGCTCCTCGCGCGCGGCGGCCTGCTCACCCGTATTTTCCGTCCGCTCTTCAAGCTCATCCGCAAAAGCTGGCACATGTATCCGCTCGGGTTCGTATTCGGCCTCGGCTTCGACACCGCCAC
>DASZPK010000338.1:0-4976 GCA_035550335.1 Chthoniobacteraceae bacterium
GAACCCCTGCTCGCCGCCCTGCGCAAGCACCCCGAAATCCGCGAAGCCCGCCTCGGCCAAAAACAACTGAAACACGTTGTCAAACAGCGCGTTTTCCTCCTGTGCATCCGCCTGAAAGGCTCGTGGTTCGGCGGCGTCGACCGCGAAAAGGAGCGCCAGATCATCAACGCCCTCTCCTTCTCCAATCCCCTCCCCGGCCGTTCCTTCGTCTTCGCCCCGCGCGAAAGCTTTGCCCGGTTCTCCCGCAAACTCTCCCGCATCCCGGGGACGAAAGTCGAACTTTGAACACGCAAACCGCTTGGTATGCGGAACGACTGTGGTAATCTGCCGCCTCATGAGCACTCCCGACACCGAGGCAACCATGGCGGTTTTTCTCGACTTGGAAAATATCGCCCTCGGCGCCCAGGATGCGCGATACTCCAACTTTGAAATACAAAAAGTGCTGGAGCGCCTGCTGCTCAAGGGCAACATCGTCGTCAAAAAAGCCTACTGCGATTTCGAGCGATACAAGGCATTCAAGCGCGGCCTCCATGAATCGGCCTTCGAGCTGATCGAAATCCCCCACGTCCGCCAATCCGGCAAAAACTCCGCCGACATTCGCATGGTCGTGGATGCGCTCGACCTCTGCTACACGAAAAGCCACGTCGATACCTTTGTGATCATCAGCGGCGACTCCGATTTCTCGCCGCTCGTCAGCAAACTCCGCGAGAACAACAAGACCGTCATCGGCGTCGGCGTGAAAAACTCCTCCTCCGACCTCTTCATCAACAACTGCGACGAATTCATTTATTACGACGACCTCGTCCGCCCTGAGCTTCCCAAAAAACGCCCGCAGGCAGCCGCGCCTGCTACGAAACCTTCCCCCTCCCCGGGCGCAGGCGTCCCGGAAAACAAGAGCAAGGGCCTTTCCCCGGAAAAAGCGCTCACCATGCTCACGGAAACCCTGCACGATCTCCGGAGCGAGCGCGGCGCGGACGAGAGCATTTCGGCCAGCGTGATCGGCCTCACCATGAAACGCCGCAACCCCGGCTTCAACGAACGCGCGCACGGTTTCCGCTCCTTCAGCGACATGCTCCTCGAAGCCGAAAAGCGCGGCCTCCTGAAGCTGGAGAAAACGGAAAAATCCGGCTACCGCGTGCGGGCTGTGGAATAATCGAAGAAATGAGAGCACGATGATTAAATGCGGCGCCCCGCGACCCAAATCCACGTTCGCCAGGTTTTTTCGTGGAAAATCAGCCGTTGGGTTCTGTGTGCTCGTTCTCCTGATCGAAATATGGATCTTTCTTTTTAAGTCCAAGGACAGCGACCTTAACCTCTATCAAGTGTACGGCCATGCTTCTCGTGTGTCCTCCTTGAGCGGTCTGTATAACCACCCCGACACCACTGTGGAATATCCACCGCTTGCAATTTCCCTTGCGCTGATGACGGATGCCATCGCCCAACATCTGCCGGATTGCAGCCGGCTCGGGCGCTTTTTTTCCCCTTACAACCGCGCTCCCGACATTGCAAACTTCAAGCTCGTGTTCAGGCTGGAAATGGCTCTCGTTACCTTCCTGACTTTTTTGCTGGTTATCAGATATTTGAAAACCTGGATGCCTCTTGAAGCGTCGTCCGAGAGGTTCGAGCGACTGCTGACATTCGTCCTTAGCCTGCTGATTCTTAACGAGTTTATTTTCGACAAACTGGACATCCTGGTGGGGGCGCTGCTGCTGCTCTTCCTGGTGCTCATGAGCAGTCGGATCCGCTACATCTGGTCGTTCGCCATCCTGGCTTTTGGCATCGCCTTCAAGTTCGTACCGATCATCGCAGTGCCTCTGGGCGTGCTGGGATCGTTACCCTCGAATCTGCTGGCAAATGGCGGGCGAATCGCGGTTTGGATGCGTGTTCTTCCGATCGCTATCCGCCGGGGGCTTTTGGTCGCGGCGCTTACCGTGATTCTTTTTGTCCCGTTCCTTCTTATTGCTGGTCCCAAATGCCTGGCGTTTTTAACCTACCACAAGAACAGGGGCATTCAATGCGAGTCCAGTTACGCCGGGTTGCTGGGAATTCTTAAATATCTCGGAGGACTGAAAGTCACGGGGGTTCCCTCTTACGGAAGTTGTGATTTGCAATCTTCGCTCTCGCCTTTACTGGCCTCGCTCTCGCCAGGCATTGCGGGAACTTTGCTTGTGGGAGTCACCCTGTTATTGTTTGTCAAAATAAGAAGCGTGGTATCAAACCAGTCAGACCGCTCGATGTTATCAACCAGTTTGGGCCGCTTGTGCCATGCGGATTTCTCGCTGCATCTGATCTTGCTGCTGCTTGTTTTCATTTTTTCAAACAAGGTATTTTCCACGCAATATGTTCTATGGCTGGTGCCGCTTGCTCCCCTGGTGCCGTTCGAAGGCCGTTCGCGCCGGTTGGCGCAAGCGGGGCTTCTTTTTCTTTTCTATCTCACGACCCTCATCGCTCGCTGTTCGCTGCCTGAATTGGCAGGCAAACCCCAGTTTGGGAGCCAGGGCCTGTATATGGCGGGACCCGCTCCTTTTGCAGTTGTTCTGATTGTGGGCCGCACGATCGTGCTGGCAGGATTGATCGGCTGGATCACTTTTTCCATCGTTCGATGGAGACAGAAAGGACACGCACTACCACCTTTGAAAAGCGTGTGAACCGGAAAAATTGTAGAGTCCGCTGTCCCCAGCGGAGGCGTTGGACATGGCCGGGGAACTTTTGTGGCGGCGCGCAACTCCTGCGGTAAGGACACCGCACGCTACAATATTTCGCGGATAGCCCCCTCCCAAAACATTTCACATTTCCCTGCATCTGCCTCAAAGCCTCAAGCGAATTAATTAACGAGGTTAACCTATGAAAACCATGGTTGCGGTGGTTGGTTTCGCAATTTCTTGCGGCTGTTCACTCCTCGCGGCGGATTCCGGGAAATCCGATAGCGCCGCTGCATCTTCCTCATCGGCATCGCACAGCAGCGGCGGCGGTGGGGGTGGCGGATCAAGCGCCGCCGAAGTTCACACCAGCGGCGGTGGCGGTGGAGGTTCGAGCGCGCCCGAATTCCACAGCGGCGGCGGCGGAGGCAGCAGTTCTCCCAGCGTCCCCGTCCACACAGGCGGCGGCGGAGGCGCACCCGGCCATTCGCCGGGAGGGGGCCGGCCCGAAGGCGGCGGCCCATTCCACCCCGGGGAATTCCACTTCAACCCCTTCGCAAGGCACTACGAAATCGAGAAAGAGCGGGAGCGTTCCAATTCCCGCGCCAGCTCGTTTTTCGACAACTCCCCGCAGGGCGGTCCCCAGCGCATCCCGATCATCAACGATCACCCCGGCGTCGTCCTTCCAGCCGCCAGCATCCCCAACCCCAGCGCCGCCGAACTCACCAGGGCTTTCGGCCATCATGCCGGCCCGCCCATCCTCGGCCCCCGCTGGCTGCCCGCATCCGCCCACCCCGCGTGGGACAAAGCCGCCGAGCATCTTTGGAACAACCACCGCTACCGCTGGTATGACAACGGCTGGCTCATGATCGACGATAGTTTCTGGCCGCCCGATGGCAACGATTCCTGCCGTCCCGCCCTCTTCGTCACCTCCGGCTCCGACGTTGATACGCTCGTCTACGACATCCAATCCAAACTCCGCCGCCTCCGCTATTACCGCGGCAAAATCGACGGCGACAATGGCCCCCTGACCCGCGAAGCCATCGAGGAATACCAGCGCGACAACCATCTCCCCGTGACCGGCACAATCAACGACCGCCTGGCGCAATCGCTGGGGCTGGAATAAACATTGTTTTACAAGTGGACATATGTTTGCGAACTTGTAAAACTCCGGTTATGGGCAGAGGAAGACCAGCAACCGCCAAGCCATTAAAAAAGGGGCGAAGCCGCATTGCATGGATGGCAGCCATTGGAATCATTGTAGCTGCGAGCATCTGTTTTTTGACACTCATTCACCCCGATACGTGGGGAATCCGCTCAGACCTTCATCTTGGTCTCTCCCGGTGCATCGCCGCCCAGCCAACCAGCGGAGACCAAACGGAACGCGTGGCCGTGGCGGCAATTTCAGACAAAACAAAAGACGAACTCCAATCCCGCTTCGAGTTCAAGAAGCTTGGACCGCCGGTTTACCTCGAAGAATACATCCCGTGGTATGCAGACCTTTCGATATCCACGGAATCTCAACCCGTGCTCGAGCGCGCCAAAGCCGCCGGCCACACGGACATACGCTACGCATCAACCACGATAAAAAACAGCAATTACGACTTGGTTTTGGACTGTAACACAAACATCCTCTGGATCGTCCGGGATGTCGCAGGCGCAGTTCGGTGGAGCCGGAGGAATTCCATACTGGAATAGCCGCCTCAGACGGTATCCTTAAACAGATGGCTAGGGAGGGAATCGAAGGCATCTATGCGCTGACTGCGCTGAAGTGGTTTCGCCTGAAATAATCTCCAAGCCAGCAGATGAATGACGAATCAAAATGGGAATTCAGAATAAGAGTTGCTTGATCAGTAGCTGCCCAACAAATCGCCTGCGCCGATTGTTTGCGATCTCCATGGTGAGCCTTCTTGCATTATGCCCGCCGGGCCTCATCGCCGGCACTGAAGACGGCAACGGGCAGAACGAATTTAACCCCCACGTCGCCACGGGTGCTGAAAAAGAGCAGGAGGAATATGACACACAGGGCCGGCTGGTCAGAAAGTTCTGGGTGCGCGCAGATGGGTACCGTTTCATCACCAATTACTCTGCTGACGGGAAAATTGCCTCCTGGGAGATAGAACCCACCAAAGATCCGAAGATGTTACTGCAACTCACACAAAAGGAGAAGGCGTTGCAAAAGGCCCTGGACGACGCCGCAACGCCAGATGACCGGATACTCAAGATAAAGGACCTGGCCCGCTTTTACATGAATGAGGAGGTGGACCGGGACAAAGCGGAAAAGGTTGTGTCCCAACTCGACTTATCAATTTCCTATGGATGGCGATGCGGCGTCGT
>DASZPK010000339.1:0-4439 GCA_035550335.1 Chthoniobacteraceae bacterium
CCACCAGGGCACGCACGGAAAACTTTTCGCGCTCGGCCTCGCCGACCGCGTGCTCATCGCCAGCCACGCCGTCTGGTTTTACCTCGGCAAAATCCTCTGGCCCTCGGGGCTTGCGTTCAGCTACCCGCACTGGACTTTGCAACCGTGGAATCCCCTCTCCTACTGCTGGCTGCTCGCGGCCATCGTGGCGGCTTACGCGATTTATTGCGCGCGCGAGGATCTCGGGCGCGGTGTCGAAGTCGCGGCGGTTTTTTTCGTGGCGACGCTGAGCCCGATGCTCGGGTTCATCATGCTTTACACGTTCCTCTACTCGTTCGTGGCCGACCACTACCAGTACCTCGCTTGCCTCGGCCCCATCGCCCTCATCTCCGCGGGCATCGTGAAGCTCGCGCAATCCTCGCCCAAATACCGCCCCGTGATTTACGCCGGAGCATCGGCCATCGTCCTCGTGCTCGCCTGGCTCACATACTTGCAATGCGGGATTTACCACGACAGCAAAACGATCTGGGCGGACACACTCGAAAAAAATCCCGACTCGCTTCTGGCAAACTTCGACCTCGGCAACGATCTCATGACCGCCGCTAATGACATAGCAGACCCCACAATACGCAACATCGCCCTCAAAGACAGCCTCGAGCGTTACAATCACGCGCTCGCCATCGACCCGAAATACGTCGGCGCATGGGCGAACCGCGCGCAGCTCCTTGCCAGCCTCGGAAGGCCGGAGGAGGCGAGGGCGGATTACGAGCACGCCGTCAGCCTCGAGCCCGGCAACGCGACCGCGCAAAACGAATATGGTATTTTCCTGCGCAAGCAGGGCGACCCCGCCGGCGCCGCCGTGCATTTCCGCGCAGCCTCCGAAGCTCAGCCGCACTGGATGCCCTATCGCAAAAACCTCATCGACGCATTGATGGCCGCCCATGATTTCGCCGGCGTGCTGTCGGAATACCAAGCCATCGAAGGCTACTTCCCGAATCTCCCGCAATCCCACATCCAACTCGGCCCCGCATGGCTAAATCTCGGAAAACCGTCTGAAGCCATCCGTGAATACCGCGAAGCGTTGCGTCTCGCCCCCGATTCGGTGGAAGCGCAAACGCGCCTTGCATGGCTGCTCGCCACGGTCCGTGACCCGGCCCTTCGCAACCCTTCGGAAGCGCTGGAGCTTGCGGAAAAGGCCTGCGCCCTGACCGAACGCGAAAACGCAGTGGCCCTCAACACCCTCGCCGCCGCCTACGCCGCAAACAAGCGCTTCGACGATGCGGTGAACACCTGCAAGGAAGCGCTCGCCATCGCCCAACACGCCGGCGACAAGCCGCTCGCAGCCACGATCCAGGAACACCTGCGCCTTTACCAAACCGGCCACACCCTCTACGACGCAAAGCCGCAGTAGCCCGCGGGGCTAGAGCGTCCGCTTGAAGAGCAACGTCGCTGCGGCCATGGTGAGCGCGGTGAAGGCGGCGAGGAACAACAGGTCGAAGCCGATCGCCTCGAGGCCGGTGTTTTTCAGGATCAATTGCTTGAACCCATGCACGGCGTAGGTGAACGGATCGGCCACGGCGATCGCCTTCATCCACGGCGGGAAGGCGTTTTGCGGGTAGACGGCGCCGCTGGGAAAGAATAACACGGTGTTTAACACACCGAAAATCGCGCGCGGCACCAGGGGATCATTCACGCGCACCATGAGCAGGAACATCATGCTGATGAGCGCCAGGGAGGTGAACACCACCAGGAGCAGCATCCGCATCAGGCGCAGCGGGTCGAGCGGGTCGGGGATGCCGGCGATGAGCGAACCGATGGTCACGAGCACGAAACCGGCGAGGATCGCCTTGATCGCGCCGGCGAGGTTGAAACCGAGGATGAGGTCGAATTTGCTGATCGGCGTGACGAGGTAGCCCTCATGCAGGCCGCGCGCCTTGTCGTCGATGAAGATGATGCCGCCGCCGATCATCGCCGAGACGAAGATCGCGAGCACGATGGTGCCGGGAAGCAGGTATTGGATGTAGGGGACGTACGGGTAAATCTCGACCACCGAGAGCGTCGCCTGGGGATTGATGTGCGGGACCGGGTGCTTCGTGTTGAACGCGGCGAGCATTTGCGTGAAGGTCGCCTCGAGCGTGGAGACGGAAAACTGGTCGGTGTTGTCCTCGATGAGCCCGACCTTGGGGTCGTAGCCGGCGATGACCTTCCTCGAAAAGAGCGGCGGGATGTTTAACACCGCGTTGATTTTTCCCTCGCGCAGATCGCGAAGGGCGGTGGCCTGGTCATTATAATCGACTGTGTCGAAAACGCGCGTATTCGCCATCACAGCCTGGCACATTTCCTTGATCCTCAGCGCGGGCACGTGGTCCTCGTTGATGCCACCGTGCATCGGGTCCTTGCCGGCGTCCTGGTTCACAATGCCGAGGTGCAGGTCGCGGATGTTCCCGCCGAAGGCGTAGCCGAGCACCACAAGCTGCACGAGCGGCATGACCATCGCCACGAGGATGAGCGTGGGGCTGCGCCGGAAGCGGCGGAGATCGCGTTCGATGATGGCCCAGATGCGATGCATGGCTAACCTCCTCCCCTCACCATCATGTACGGGCTCTCCGCGGCGGATGGCGCTTGCAACGAATCGCGCAGGTTGTGCCCGGTGTAGTGGACGAAAACGTCGTCCAGCGTGGTGCTTTGCACCGAGAGCGAAGCCACGGTCACGCCCGCTTGCCGCGCCGCATCCATGAGCGCCTCGAGCGTGCGCGGGCCGTTGTGCGAGGAGAGGCGGTAGATGTTCTCCTCGGATTTGACATCGGCCACCTCCGGCAGATTGCGGAGCGTTTCGCCCCAGCCGGCGGGGGCGTTTGCGAAGCTCACCTCGAGGATGTTTTTGCCGGGGATCGAGGCTTTCAATTTCAGCGGCGAATCGAGCGCGGCGAGCTTGCCGCCGTCCACGATGGCGATGCGGTCGCAGAGTTTGTCGGCCTCGTCCATGTAATGCGTGGTCATGAGGATGGTGAGGTCGTGCTCTTTTTTAAGGCGCGAGAGCATTTCCCATACGGCGACGCGCGACACGGGGTCGAGCCCGGTGGTCGGCTCATCGAGGAAAAAAATCTTCGGCTCATGCACGAGGCCGCGGGCAATCTCGAGCCTGCGCCGCATGCCGCCGGAGAACATTTTCACCGGCTTGTCGGCCCATTGCGTGAGGTCGACCGCTGCGAGCAATTCCTTGATGGTCTTGCGCCGCTTCGCCCCGGGGATGCCGTAGAGCTTGGCGAAGATCGTCATGTTCTCGTCGGCGCTCAGGTCGAGGTCGGAAGTCATCGCCTGCGGGATCACGCCAATGATCTTGCGCACTTCGTTCGCCTGCCGCGCCACGTCGAACCCGCCCACGCGCGCCACGCCCGACGTGGGCGGCACCAGCGTGGTGAGCATGCGGATGAGCGTCGATTTCCCCGCGCCGTTCGGGCCGAGCAGACCGAAGACCTCGCCGTGGTTCACGGAAAAACTGAGCTCGCACACGGCGCAGAAATCGCCGAATTTTTTTGTGAGCTTATCGACTTCGACGTCGTACATGTTTTTACCCGTTATTTTTTCAGCGGAAGCACCACGTAGGCGGTCTCGCCCAGCGCGAGGCTGCGGTCCTTGTTATCGCACCGCAGGCGTATCTCGAATGTCTTGATGTCGCGTTTCGTGCGGCTCACGTCGCGCTGGGTGGCGTAGTCCGCATCGACCCCGATGAAAAACACCGTGCCCTCGCGCTTTTCGCCCGATGGCAGGATCACCGTCATTTTGTCTTTCAGGTGGATGCTGTTGACGTAGGTCTCCTCGACATCGCCGCGCACCCAGAGATCGTCCTCGTTGATGAGCGTCACGATCCCCTGCCCCATGTTCACGACCTCGCCCTGGCGCGCTGCGCGGAAATCGACCACGCCATTCACCGGCGAGCGCACCTCGGTGTATTCGAGCTGGACACCCGCTTTTTGCGCCTGCGCGGTCGCGGCGTCGAGTTGCTTTTTGGCGGCGTCGAGCTGGGCATCCGCGCCGTCCTTCGCGGTGCGCGCCTGGTCCCAGTTTTGTTTCGACTCCACGCCTTTCTTATAAAGGTCGTCCTCGCGGTTGAAATTGAGGACCGCGTTTTCCTCGCCAGCCTTCGCCTGCTCGACCTGCGCCTGCGCCTGCTTGACGATCTGGTCGTAATACGCCTGGTCCTTCTGCCATTCCTCCTGCTTGATTTTTGCCAACAGATCCCCCTGCTTCACGTGGTCCCCCTCGTCCACGTACAAGTTTTCCAATTTCCCCTGCACCTCGGGGCCGACGATCACGTCCTCCGTGGTCACGATGCCGGTGATGATGATCTGCTGCGGGGTTCGCGTGGTGAAATACCAGGCCGCGCATGCGATGGCGAGGACGGCGGCCAGAATGATGATCCTGCGTTTCATGGAATCTTTGCGTTGGGGTTGGCAAAC
>DASZPK010000340.1:0-1915 GCA_035550335.1 Chthoniobacteraceae bacterium
GATGCTGGACGAACTGGCGCGGGTGCTGAAACCGGGGGCGGAACTGCGCTTCGCCACCGACGACAAGTCTTATCTTCCTTACGCGCTTGAAAGATTGCTCGCCCATCCCAGTTTTGAATGGTTGGCCGAGGGTGTGAAAGATTGGACCTTACGCCCCCCTGATTGGCCTCCAACCCGTTATGAAACCAAGGCGATCAAGGGTCCGCCGACATTCCTTCGCTTTGCCCGGAAAGCTGGGCCGGACTAGAGCAGGATCGCTTTTCTTTGAATCGCGACCCTGCTCTAGCTTATTGAATTTGCGCGCGATCTACGGAAAACCGCTTCACACTTTTCCGGATCGCGCTCTAATGTGACAGCATGAAAAAGAAGGACCCCGACGAACGCGTGGAATTCGGCCGCCATTGGGGCGACTGGAGCGTGCCCATTTTCGCCCTGCTTTTCCTGGCCGGATTCCTGGCGCTCCTCTTTGGTCCCAACTGGCTGGAAGGCCTGGACAAGACCGACGAAGTGCTTAACCGGATCCAAAAAGAAAATATCGCCAAGGCGGAAAAAGAGGCAAAACAAAGGGAAATCAAAGCCGCCGAGGCTACCGGAGTGGTAGAAGTCGGGATCGCCGCAAAAAAGAAAAAACCATAAGCGCGCCTTGTATTTAAGCCCTTGCGGGGGTACATAGCCCCCATCCCAAACAACAAGACCTGTTGTGTGGCGGTCGTGAGACCGCCGCGGGAAAAGACCTTTGACTTGGAGTAGCCGCCATCATCAGCGCCGCGCGCCATCTGGAGCCGATTTTCGAGCCGGTCGTTGAACAGGCGGGCTTCCGGCTGGTGCGTCTGCGCATCCTGGGCGGGGCGCACAAGACCCTGCAGATCATGGCGGAGCGGCCGGACGGCAGCATGGATGTGGAAGGCTGCACCGCCTTGAGCCATGCGCTCCTGGATTTCATCGAAACCGAGGACCCGATGGAAGGCGACTACGAGGTCGAGGTGTCTTCTCCCGGCATCGACCGGCCGCTGACCCGGCTCGCGGATTTCTCGCGCTGGAAAGGGCATGAGGCCAAGATCGAACTTTCCGCCCCCATCGCTTCGCCCAATGGCGAGCGGCGGCGCTTCCGCGGCCGTCTGGAAGGGCTGGACGGCCAGGATGTGGTGATCGCCACGGCCGGCATGAAAATGCAATTTCCCTTCCGTTCCATCCAGGAAGCCAAACTCGTTTTGACCGACAAACTCATTCAGGAAGATTTGAAAGCCCGTGACAGGGCCCGGAGCGTCGGCGACAGCCGGAGCGACCATCATACAACAAGCGTCGGCGAAAGCCGGAGCGACAATCATACAAGGAGCGTCGGCGAGAGCCGGAGCGACCAAACAAATAAGCAGGAGAACGTCTAATGGCCATTGCCGCAAACCGTCTGGAACTTTTGCAGATCGCGGATGCCGTCGCGCGCGACAAATCCATCGACAAGCAGGTGGTGTTGACCGCGATGGAAGAGGCGATGCAGCGCGCCGCCAAGGCCCATTACGGCACCGAGAATGACATCAAGGTCGATATCGACCCCAAGACGGGCGAAACCCATGTCTCGCGCTACCTGCATGTGGTGGAACTGGTCGAGAACGACAAGACCGAGATTTCGCTCGCCGAGGCGCGCCGCCGCAACCCCGACGCCCAGGTGGGCGACATCATCGCCGAAACCTTGCCGCCGGTCGATTTCAACCGCATCAATGCCCAGAACGCCAAGCAGGTGATCGTGCAGAAGGTGCGCGACGCCGAGCGTGAGCGCCAGTATGACGAATACAAGGACCGCATCGGCGAGATCGTGCATGGCGTGGTCAAGCGCTCCGAATTCGGCTCGGTGGTGGTGGATCTCGGCAAGGCGGAAGGCGTGGTGCGCCGGGACGAGATGATCCCGCGCGAATCCTTC